>NZ_JBHTRI010000020.1:0-154842 GCF_042796085.1 Streptomyces sp. NPDC056452 | reverse complement strand
GTCCCGTTTCACCGGGGCCCTCCGGGCGCTTCCCTTCGTTCTTGCGTTTCCGACTCTATCAGACTCTTTCGTGTCCGATTCCCGGTCGAAGCGGGGCCCCCTGCGAAGCAGGAGAATTGTTACTGCGCTTTCCAGTTCTTCGCTTTCGCGTTTCCCTTTCCGGCGATTCCGACTCTATCAGCCGTTTTCCATTTCCTTGACCAGCTCCTGCAGACATGCAGAATGAGGCTCAGGTTGAAAGTTTGGTGTGAGAGTCGCCGCCGACCCCCGACTCGAGGTCGTGTTGGGGCCAGGCAGGATTACGACAGTACAGGCCGCTGTGGGGCGAGGCAAATCGTTCGCGGTGTACCCCTAGGTCTGTCAACCGGTAGCTCTCGGGCGGAACCGTGACTTCATATGACTTACGCTGCTGATCAGTACGCCGTCCCCATCGGTCGGTACGGCGACAACAGACGAAGCTCCACCCCTGGGAGGCTCCCCATGACCACAGTGACGTCCCCGCTTGTCGGCCGCGCCATCGGACTCACCGCGGTTCCCGACCCGGTCTTCTCCGGCGCCATGGTTGGTCCTGGTACCGCCATCGACCCCGTGCGCGAGCCCTCCGAGGCCGTCTCTCCGGTCGACGGCATCGTCGTCTCCCTGCACCCCCACGCCTTTGTCGTCGTGGACGACGAGGGACACGGTGTGCTGACCCACCTCGGGATCGACACCGTCCAGCTCAATGGCGAGGGCTTCGAGCTCCTCGTGAACAAGGGGGACACGGTGACCCGTGGTCAGGGCATCGTGCGGTGGGACCCTGCCGCCGTCGAGGCGGCCGGCAAGTCGGCGATCTGCCCGATCGTGGCGCTCGAGGCCACCGCCGAGTCCCTTTCCGAGGTGCGCGAGGACGGCGACGTGAAGGTCGGAGACGCACTGTTCGGCTGGCAGTAACACCTTTGGTGCAGTAACTGCCAGTGGGCATTCACCGCGGTGGCACAGCCGCCGCACAACCGGAGACGGGTGAAATGGAGACAACGCTGCGAGGCGTCGGCGTGAGCCACGGTGTGGCGATCGGCGAAGTTCGGCACATGGGTACGGCGGTGCTGGAGCCGCCCGCCAAACAGATTCCTACGGAGGAGGCAGAGCGCGAGCAGGGGCGCGCCCGCCAGGCCGTGGAAGCTGTCGCGGCCGACCTGATCGCGCGAGGCAATCTGGCCGGCGGCGAGGCCCAGCACGTGCTCGAGGCCCAGGCCATGATGGCGCAGGACCCGGAGCTCATGGCCGATGTGGATCGCCGCATCGCGGTCGGCAGCACCGCGGAGCGTGGGGTCTACGACGCATTCGCCTCCTACCGGGCTCTGCTGGCCAACGCCGGGGAGTACCTGGCGGGCCGCGTCGCGGACCTCGACGATGTGCGGAACCGGATCGTCGCGCGGCTGCTCGGCGTTCCGATGCCGGGTGTTCCGGACAGCGACGAGCCGTACGTACTGATTGCGCGCGACCTGGCCCCGGCCGACACGGCCCTGCTGGACCCGGCCCTGGTGCTCGGGTTCGTCACCGAGGAGGGCGGTCCGACGAGTCACAGCGCCATTCTGGCGCGGGCACTCGGAGTTCCGGCCGTCGTTGCTCTCCCGGGAGCCGGGGAGATCGCCGAGGGCACCGTCGTCGCGGTGGACGGCAGTACCGGTGAGGTCTTCGTCGAGCCGAGCGACGAGAAGCGCGCGGAGATGGAGAGCGCCGCGGCGGCCCGCAAGGCCGCACTGTCGGCCACGACCGGTCCCGGTGCCACGTCCGACGGCCACAAGGTCCCGTTGCTCGCCAATGTCGGCGGTCCCGCCGACGTGCCTGCGGCGGTGGCGGCCGGCGCCGAAGGCGTCGGGCTGTTCCGTACCGAGTTCCTGTTCCTGGACGACAGCAAGCAGGCGCCCACCGAGGCGAAGCAGATCGCGGCCTACCGTGCCGTGCTCGAGGCGTTCCCCGAGGGGCGCGTGGTCGTGCGGGTGCTCGACGCCGGTGCGGACAAGCCGCTGGACTTCCTGACCCCGGCGGACGAGCCGAACCCGGCGCTCGGTGTCCGTGGGCTGCGCAGTCTGCTGGACCACCCCGATGTGCTCCGCACGCAGTTGACCGCCCTGTCCAAGGCGGTCGAGGGGCTGCCCGTCTACCTCGAGGTCATGGCCCCGATGGTGGCCGACCGTGCCGACGCGAAGGCGTTCGCGGACGCGTGCCGTGAGGCCGGACTGCAGGCGAAGTTCGGTGCGATGGTGGAGATTCCCTCCGCCGCGCTGCGGGCTCGCTCGATCCTGCAGGAGGTGGAGTTCCTGTCGCTGGGTACCAACGACCTGGCGCAGTACACCTTCGCGGCCGACCGGCAGGTCGGCGCCGTCTCCCGGCTGCAGGACCCGTGGCAGCCGGCGCTGCTGGACCTCGTCGCTCTGTCGGCCGACGCCGCCCGGGCCGAGGGCAAGAGCTGTGGTGTCTGCGGAGAGGCTGCCGCGGACCCTCTGCTGGCCTGTGTGCTGACCGGTCTGGGTGTCACCTCGCTGTCCATGGGTGCCGCTTCCATTCCCTATGTGCGCGCCACGCTGGCGAAGTACACGCTCGCGCAGTGCGAGCGGGCCGCTTCCGCCGCTCGTGCGACGGACTCCGCCGAAGAGGCGCGGGTCGCGGCGCAGGCGGTCCTGTCGGGCGAGTAGCACCGCCGGACTCGCGCGGTCGGTTGTGAAGGGGTTCCCGCCCTACAGGCGGGAACCCCTTCGTTCATTCCGTCAGTGGTGCCTCTCCGGCTCGTCGGCGCCCAGGTCGAAGCCTGCGCAGTACTCCACGTTCGACTCCGGTGAGACCGGTTCGCCCGTGTCCGCGTCGGTGCAGTAGGCGCTGAAGACCTCGCCCGCGGTGAGCGGGACGAGTCCGCCGCGGATCAGGCGCCAGCCGTACACCCGGTCCGGAGCGTCGGCGGCGCTGGTGCGCAGCACCACGCCTCCCCGTGTCTCGAGAGCGATGCCGACGGCGAGAACGGTGGCGAACTCCGCCCCTTCCGAGGATTCGAGGTGCGCCGGACCTTCGGGGTGCCTCGTCGTATGGAGCACGGCGAGGAGCTGTTCGCTTTCCGTGGGTGTGCTGCAGACCGCGTGGTGGGTACCCGGTCCCGCTGTCTCCAGCAGACGCATCAGCAGGTGGGAGGCCCGGTCGAAGGCGGCCCTGCCGATGTCCTGTCCGCAGTCCGCGCACTCTCCGAGGTCTGCCAGGAGCATCGTGGCGTACTCCCAGGTCGCCCGGCGGACGGCGCGCGAGACGAGGAGCGGGATCAGGGCGTCGATGGGCTGGCCGGTGTAGGTCACGGTGGCCCCGGCGGCGGCGATTTCGGCGGTGAAGCGGCTGCGGTTCGTGCGGTCGTCCGGATCGAGGTCCGCATCGGTGCAGAACTCCGCGTAGTCCTCCGGGTCGAAGAGGGCGACCGTGGTGTGCATCCCCTGCGCCGCAAGGGTTTTGAGGAGGCCTTCGACCTGCTCCAGATAGACGGAGTGGTCGTCGAAGGTGAAGCTCCGGTAGTGGCGCATCGCCGCGAAGTCCTCGGCGTCGACCAGGAGGCCGACGGTGTTGGGTGCTTCGCGGCGCAGCGCGCGTCGCATGGATGTGCCGGAGCGGTGGTGGGTGCGTTTCGTCTGCTTGATGTGCGCCATGAGTCCCCCTGTGCACTGTCGATCGATGCTCACTCAGCGTAATCAGGGGGACTGACAACGGTGCCCTCAGTGACCGGGTCAGCGGCGTTCGCGGGCGAGGTTCTCGTAGAAGTGGAGGAGTTCGAGGTTGTCGATCGAGCCGGGGTTGACCGCCTTGGACAGGGCCGTGCCCTGCAGGAGGCGCTTGACCGGAACCTCGATGCGTTTGCCGGTGAGGGTGTGCGGGATGCCGGGGACTTCGATGACCTCGTCCGGGACGTGACGTGGGGAGAGGTTCTCGCGGATCGTCTGCTTGATGCTGTTGCGGAGGTCGTCGTCGAGCGCGGCGCCTTCGGCGAGGTGGACGAAGAGCGGCATCCAGTAGCCTCCGTCCGGCTCCTCGATGCCGATGACGAGGGACTCGCGGATCTCGGGGAGCCGTTCGACGGCTTCGTAGATGTCCGCGGATCCCATCCGCACCCCCTGCCTGTTGAGGGTGGAGTCGGAGCGTCCGTGGATGATGACCGAGCCGTGGGCGGTGAGGGTGATCCAGTCCCCGTGGCGCCAGACGCCGGGGTACATGTCGAAGTAGCTGTCGTGGTAGCGGCTGCCGTCGGGGTCGTTCCAGAAGTGGATCGGCATGGAGGGCATGGGGCTGGTGACGACGAGCTCGCCGACCTCGCCGGTCAGCGGCTTGCCCGCGGGGTCCCAGGCCTGGAGGTCCGTACCGAGGCAGGGGGCCTGCAGTTCGCCGATGTGGACCGGGAGGGTGGGGACCGCACCCGCGAAGCAGCTGCAGACGTCCGTGCCGCCGCTGACGGAGGCGATCCACAGGTCCTCGGCCACCTCGTCGTGGAGCCAGCGGAAGCCGTCGGGCGGAAGCGGGGAACCGGTGGTCGCGACGCATTGGACGCGGCTGAGGTCATGGTCGCGGCCCGGGTGGATTCCGGCCTTGCGGCAGGCCATGACGTAGGCCGCGGAGGTACCGAAGAGGGTCGCTCCGGTCTGTTCGGCGACCCGCCACTGGGCACTGACGTCCGGGTATCCGGGGCTTCCGTCGTAGAGCACGACCGTGGTCCCGGTGAGCAGGCCGGAGACGAGGAAGTTCCACATCATCCAGCCGGTGGAGGTGTACCAGAAGAAGCGGTCGTCGGGACCGAGGTCGCAGTGCAGCCCGATCTGCTTGAGGTGTTCGACGAGGATGCCGCCCTGGGACTGGACGATCGCCTTGGGAAGTCCGGTGGTCCCGGAGGAGTACAGCACCCAGAGCGGGTGCTCGAAGGGGACCTGCTCGAAGACCGGTTCGACGTCCGCGGCGGTGAGGGCGGACCACTCGAGGGCTCCCTCGGGCGCGTCCGTGCCGAGGAGGGGGATGTGGACGACGGCGCGCAGGGTGGGGAGTTCGCGTCGGAGCTCCGCCACGGTGTCGGTGCGGTCGTGCTCCTTGCCGCCGTAGCGGTAGCCGTCGACGGTGAACAGGACGACGGGTTCGACCTGCTGAAAGCGGTCGAGGACGCTGCGCGCGCCGAAGTCGGGGGCGCAGGAGGTCCAGACTCCGCCGACGGCAGCCGTGGCGAGGAAGGCGACGACCGCCTGCGGAATGTTGGGCAGGTACCCGCTGACGCGGTCGCCGGGTGTGACGCCGAGGGCGCGCAGCTCGGCCGCGAGGGAGCCGACCTGGCTGCGGAGCGACGACCAGCTGATGGGGATCTGTGTGTGGGTCTCGTCGACGTGGAGCAGTGCCGGGGCGTCGGCGCGCAGGGGGTCGTCGGCGGTACGCAGCGCGTGTTCGGCGTAGTTGAGGGTGGATCCGGGGAACCACTGGGCGCCGGGCATGGCGCGGTCGCCGATGACCGTCTCGTACGGGGTGGAGAAGCGGACGTCGAACCAGTCGGTGACTGCCTGCCAGAAGGTGTCGAGCTCGTCGACCGACCAGCGGTGCAGTGCCTCGTAGCCGCCGTCGGCCGGGGCTCCGTACCGCTCTGCCGCCCAGCGCTGGAAGCGGGTGACGGCCGCGGCCTCGATACGTTCGGGGTCGGGCTGCCAGAGGGGGGCTTCGCCGGCTGCTGAGGTCATGGGGTGGCTCCCTGGCCTTTCTCGGGTACGCGGGGTGTGCGTGCGTCGCGCGCACGGGCTGGGGTGTGCGCGTGAGCGGCATTCACGGACGATGCCATGTGATCGTCTTTCGCACCAGGGTCCCCCGGCCATGGTTGCGGGTACGGCAGTGTGGTCCGGCCACAGGTGAACGGAAGCTGAACGGACCCCGTTCGCCGCCGGCCGGGTGGCAGGGTGGCCTGCATGGATGGTCGTGACCTGGTGCGCGCGGTGAAGATGGTCGGTTCTGTGCAGGGAATGCGCGCGGTGCGCTCGGCCTGGCGGCGACGGCGGGCGGACGCGCGGGCGTTGCCGCCGCGGGGGCCGGAGCGGGCTCGGGTTCCCGGCCTCCTGGTGGGGGCCGAGCCCGGACCGGGCGGGGGTGTCGTGAGATTCGCCCGTTCGGAGTTGCGCATCCGTGTGGCTGTCGGTGGCGCGGTGTTCTGGTCGTGGGACGGCGCGGAGTCGCTGCCCTCCTACGCGTTGCCGGGAGCGGCGCCGGAGCCGGATCCGCGGGCGTCGCTGGAGCCGGACAAGGACGGCGGCTGGCAGGTGGTGTCGGAGCGGCTGACGGTGGCGGTGTCGCGGCACGGGGCGGTGGAGCTCCGTACGCCGGGCGGTGTGGTGCTGCGCCGGGAGCTGCCGCCGCGGTGGTGGGAACCGGTGGGCGGGGGCGCGGCGCGTTGGGTGCAGCGCTCCGAGGTGCCTGCCGACGCGCGCTTCTTCGGACTCGGCGGGCGTGCGGGCGGGCCTCGGCTGCGTGGGGGGACGTACCGGCTGTGGAACACCGATCCGGGTGGTCGCTTCGGTCCGGGGGACGATCCGTTGTATCTGACGATGCCGGTGCAGTTGGTGGTGTCGGACGCGGGGACGCATCTCGCCTTCCACGACAACACCTGGGCGGGTCGGGTGACGCTCCGGGAGGGTGAGGAGGGTGCGGGGTCCGGGCACGACCGGCCGGGTACGTGTGAGGTGCGGATGGAGGGCGGTCCGCTGCGCTGCTGGGTGGTGGCGGGTACGCCGTCCAGGGTGCTGCAGGGCTGGACGGCGCTCACCGGTGCGCCCGCGCTGCCGCCCTCGTGGGCCCTGGGTCCGCAGCACGCCAGGTGGGGGTTCGCCGGCGAGGACGAGGTGCGGCGGATAGTGGCGGGGTACCGGGAGCGCGGGCTTGCGCTGTCGGCGGTGCACCTGGACATCGATCACTACGACGCGCATCAGGTCTTCACGGTCGACCGTGAGAGGTTCCCCGATCTGCCCCGGCTGGCCAAGGAGTTGCGTGCGGACGGGGTGCGCCTGGTGTCGATCGTCGACCCGGCGGTGAAGGCCTCACCGGGCAACGCGGTTTTCGACAGCGGCCGGGAGGTCGGCACGGCGGGTGCGTTCGTCCGGGATCCCGAGGGGCAGCAGGTGCGCGGTGAGGTGTGGCCGGGTGAGTGCGTCTATCCGGACTTCACCGATCCGCAGGTGAGGCAGTGGTGGGGGACGCTGTACGAGGAGCGGCTTGCCCAGGGGTTCTCCGGGGTGTGGCACGACATGAACGAGCCGGTGGCGTTCACGGGATTCGGGGACCCGTCGCTTCCGCGTTCGTCCCGGCACGCGCTGGAGGGCCGGGGCGGTGACCATCGTGAGGCCCACAACGTGTACGGCCTGACGATGGCGCAGGCCGGGTACGAGGGGCTGCGCCGGCTGCGGCCCGACGAGCGGCCGTTCCTGTTCTCCCGTTCCGGCTGGGCGGGGATGCAGCGGTACGGGGGCACCTGGTCCGGTGACGTGGCCACGGGGTGGCCCGGGCTGCGTGCCTCGCTGGCCCTGGTGCTGGGTCTCGGGCTCTGCGGGGTGCCGTACTCGGGGCCGGATGTGGGCGGGTTCGACGGATCGCCGTCGCCCGAGCTGTATCTGCGCTGGTTCCAGCTGGGCGCGTACCTGCCGTTGTTCCGTACCCATGCGGCCATCGATGCGGGGCGGCGGGAGCCGTGGGAGTTCGGGCCCGAGGTGCTCGCTGGCGCGAGGGCCGCGCTGGAGGAACGGGAGCGGCTGCGCCCGTACTTCGTGACGCTGGCGGAGCTGGCCCGGCTGACGGGTGCGCCGTACGTGCGGCCGTTGTGGTGGGGGGCTTCCGGGGACCGGGCGCTGCGGGAGTGCGAGGACGCGTTCCTGCTGGGCGACGCACTGCTCGTGGCGCCGGTGCTGGAGTGCGGGTCGGACCGCCGGGCGGTCCGGCTGCCGCGGGGCCGTTGGTACGACACGGCGACCGAGGAGGTGTACGAGGGGCCGGGACAGGTTCTGCTGGATGCGCCGTTGTCCCGGATTCCGGTTCTTGCGCGGGCCGGGGCGGTGCTGCCGGTGCGGGGTGCGGACGGGAGCACGGAGCTGGAGGTGTGGGCTCCGGCGGCGGGGCGCACGGGTGGCGGGCTGGTGGCCCGCGATGTGGGCGACGGGTGGACGCGGTCCGAGGTGGAGCGGTTCACGTCACGGCTCGCGGGCGGGCGTGTAGTGGTCGAGCGGGACGGTGAGGAGGACCTGGTGACGTATCAGGTACGGGTGCGGGGGTTGCGGGCGCCCACGGGCCCGGGTCAGTTGCCGTAGCTGCCGGCGAACCAGGAGCGTACGGCCTGGGTGTGCAGCGGGAAGGCGAGCTCTGCGGGGGCGCGCAGGACCGTGAACCCCGAGGTCTCGTCCGTCGGTACGGATGGCGGCAGGTCCGCTTCGGGGCGGGGCGGGAACAGGCCGAAGAGGAGGAGATGGCCGTCCGGGGAGCTCAGGGCGTCGGCGAGACGGACGTCCGTCCCGTCGGCCTTGATCCCGGTTTCCTCGCGCAGTTCCCGTACGACCGCGTCGTGCCAGTCCTCGGTCCGGTCGACGTACCCGCCGGGCAGGGCGATGCCGCCCAGTTGCGGCGGGATGGTGCGGGTGATGACGACGAGTCCGGTGCCGCGCGGGCCGGTGACCGGCAGGAGGGCGACGGCGACGGGCAGCGGGTTGCGGTAGGCGGTGGCGCCGCACGCGGGGCAGGTACGTGGCCAGGGGATGGGCACCGACGGGTCTGCGGAGTACGGGGCTCCGCAGGTACTGCAGTGGGAGTCCTTCACGGGCGGACTGTATCCGATCGCTCTTCTCCTCGGCCCCCGAGCTGGTGGACGATGTGCCCATGACAGGAATCGCTCACGCCCTCCGCGCTTCGGCCGCCGCTGCCGCCGCCCTGCTCGCCGTGACCGCTGCCGCTCCGGTGGCCCGGGCCGAGCCCGAACCCAAGGCTCCCCCGGAGTTCGTCGACCTGCGCTCCGTCGATCCCACGATCATCACCGAGATGCGCTACAACACCGCGCACACCTTCATGGGCGAGCGGGTGGAGGGGTACCGGCAGCCCGTCTGCATCCTGACCCGGCCCGCGGCACGGGCGCTGCGCACCGCCCAGCGGAGCCTTCTGCCCCAGGGCTACTCGCTCAAGGTGTACGACTGCTACCGGCCGCAGCGCTCGGTGGACCACTTCGTGCGCTGGGCGAAGGATCTCGACGACCAGACCATGAAGGGCGAGTTCTATCCGCTCGTGGACAAGACCCGTCTGTTCGAGGACGGATACATCGCGGAGAAGTCCGGTCACAGCCGGGGCAGCACGGTCGACCTGACGCTGGTGAAGCTTCCCGCCCTGCCGACCAGGCCCTACGTGCCGGGCGAGCGGCTGGCGCCGTGCTACGCGCCGGCGGACGAGCGTTTCCCGGACAACTCGGTTGACATGGGGACGGGTTACGACTGTTTCGACACCTTGTCGCACACGGACGACCCGAGGGTGCAGGGGATACAGCGCACGAACCGGCAGTTCCTGAAGACGACGCTCACCGGTCTCGGCTTCGTGAACCTGGCCGAGGAGTGGTGGCACTACACCTACAAGCCGGAGGTCTTCCCGGACACGTACTTCGACTTCCCGGTGAGCAGGCGGTCCGTCGCGGGTCACTGAGGGCCTCGCGGGCGAGAAGAGCGGGCGACCGGGACCACCCCCGTGGGCTCCGGCCGCCCGTTCTCCTTATCGGACGCGGAACTGCCGTATCCGGTTGCCACGTGAGCCATTACGGTGCCTTTATGTCACAGCAGACGTTCAATTCGTATGAAGAGTTCTGGCCCTACTACGTCGCGATGCACTCCAGGGCGGCGACGAGGTGGGTCCATCTGACGGGAACGCTGACGGGTGTCGCCGTCACCGCCTACGGACTGGCGCGCGGCCGGAAGCGCTACCTCGCGGCGTTGCCCCTGATCGGGTACGGCACCGCCTGGCCGGCGCACTTCCTCATAGAGAAGAACAATCCCGCCACGTTCGGGCACCCCGCATGGTCGCTGCGCGGCGATGTGCAGATGATCCGCATGATGCTCGCCGGACGCGACGGGGAGCTGGCCGAGACGGCCGCCAAGTGGCTCGCCGAGAACCCCTGACAGCAGGGTGCGCACGGGGGTTGACGGTCCGTCACGGCGGGTGAAGACTCCTCCCACGGCCGCTGTCGGCCGGCACCGTACGCGCGGCCCGTACCCCGGTCGGCGGGGGTACGGGCCGCGTTCAGTGCTGTCACCGGGCCGTCAGGTCGTGGCAGGTTCCCGGAGCCCGTCGGCCCGCGCCATCGCATGTTCGACGACGGCCACCAGCACGTCCCGTACGGACGCCCGGTCGCGCGCGTCGCACAGGAGGACCGGTACCTCGGGGTCGAGGTCGAGTGCCGTCCGTACCGCTTCGTTGGGGAACTGTTCGGCCCCCTCGAAGAGGTTGACCGCGACGGTGAACGGGATCCCGCGGCGCTCGAAGTAGTCGACCGCCGCGAAGCAGTCCTCCAGCCGGCGGGTGTCCGCGAGGACGACCGCCCCGAGCGCACCCTGGGCCAGTTCGTCCCACAGGAACCAGAACCGGTCCTGTCCGGGTGTCCCGAACAGATAGAGGACCAGGTCCTCGCGCAGGGTGATCCGCCCGAAGTCCATGGCCACCGTGGTGGTGCTCTTGCCCTCGACACCGGCAAGGTCGTCGACGGGACGGCCCGCCTCGCTCAGCCTCTCCTCCGTACGCAGCGGTCTGATCTCGCTGACCGCCCCCACCAGGGTCGTCTTGCCCACGCCGAAGCCGCCCGCCACCAGGATTTTCAGGGTAACGGGCTCAACGGGCCGCTTTCTGCGGCTAGAGCGCCCGAAGGCCATTGATCACCTCGCGAAGAATGTTCACATCCGGCAGCTCGGCCGGCGGAACGGGACGGGTGACATGCACCAGTTCGTCTTCGACGAGGTCACCGACCAGGACCCGGACCACCCCGACGGGGAGGTCCAGTCCGGAGGCGAGCTCGGCGATCGACTGGGGCATGTCGCTGCACAGTTCAACGATCTCCACGTGTTCCGGGGAGAGCGTCTGATCGCGGCCCGGATCGTCGGCCGCGGGGTCGAGGACGACGATCGCGATCAGGTCGAGACGGTGACGGGACGCGCTGCTGGTACGCCCCCGGGTCATCGCGTAGGGACGGACGACCGGACCTGCTTCGGCGTCGTACCAGCGCGAGGAACCCGCATCGGTGGGAGCGGGCGTTGATCCGGAGGCGGTGCCCCGGACGGAGTCAGCGCTCATGCCGTCCGCTCACCCTCCGGCGGGGAGACCGGTCGTCCGGGGGGCGTTGGCCAGGTGGACCCCCACGCGCTTGACCATGAGGGTCATCTCGTACGCCACCTGCCCGACGTCGGAGTCCGAGTCGGAGAGGACGGCGAGGCAGCTGCCGTCACCGGCCGCGGTGACGAAGAGGAAGGCATCGTCGAGTTCGACGACGGTCTGCCGGACCCGGCCCGCGTCGAAGTGGCGGCCGACGCCCTTGGCGAGGCTGTGGAATCCGGAGGCCACGGCTGCCAGGTGTTCGCTGTCCTCGCGGGTCAGGTCCTTGGACGTGCCGGTGGCCAGGCCGTCGCTGGAGAGCACCAGCGCCTTGCGGATGCTCGCGACGCGCTCGACCAGTTCGTCGAGGAGCCAATTGAGTTCGCCGGAGCCCTGGCGTGAGGCGTTGTGTGCTGCGGCGTTCGGTGCGGTCATCGACCGTCCCCTCCCGGAGTGGTTCCTGGTGCTGTCTCGCCGCGGCCGGTCACGTCCTCGGCGTTCTGCCGACGGCCGCGCTGCCAGCCGCGTTGAAGCGAAGCCATGCGATTGCGTACTTCGTCCGCGTCACGTTCGAGGTCGTCGGCGGTGTCCGCGGGGGCGTGGCCGGGAGTCCGGCCCGCGGAGTCCTCCCGGAGCTGTGGGGCGAGGCTGGCCTGCCGGACCCTGCGCGGCAGGCCGCCCGCGGTGTCCGGTGCGGACGGCCGCGCGCTGGAGCTGCGCTGTGACGGGAAGGGGGTCGGCCGGCCGGCCGCGGAGAGGGTGCCTGCGTCGGGAGCGGCCGGGAAGGCCGCGGCGTCCGGCGCGGCGGGGAGGTCGTCCGGGGCCGTGGAGCGGGACCGGTCCGGTTCGCCGACCCGGCGGCCGTGGTCGGTGACCAGGGTCGGCGGCTTGCGGCGCGGCAGCGGTACGGGCCCTGCGGGTCGCATCGGGCGGACGTCTCCGGCGCGCCCGTCGGACGGCTCGAACGCCTGCTGGTGCTGCTCACGGTCGGTGTCCCGGCGCAGATCGCGGGCGCGGAAGATGCCGCCGCGCTCGCTCTCCGTGTCCTCGAGGTCGGAGACACCGTCGAGGACGGGCGCGAGCGCCGGGTCGAGTGCCTGGTCGTCGCTGAACTCCAGTGCCCCTACCGGGCTCTCGAGTTCCACGGGGCCGTCGAGAACGGACGGGTCGCTGAGCCCGGTGGGGACCGGGGAGAGCCCGGCGGCCCTGGCCGCGGTGGTTTCCGCCAGTCCGTCCCTGCGGGCCTTGTCGCTGCCGGGCACGGTGCTGCTCGGCCGGCCGCTGCCGATCGCCTTCTCGGCCCGGCGGTCGAGGCGGAAGCCCGTGCCATGGGTGTCGGGGGCGTCGGTGAGCAGCTGGGCCGGGATGAAGACGATCGCGGTCGTCCCCCCGTACGGCGATGTCTGCAGCGACACCCTGACGTTCTGCCGCTGGGCCAGCCGGCTGACCACGAAGAGGCCGAGCCGGTCGGTGTCGGAGAGCTCGAAGTCGGGGGTCTCGGCGAGCCGCAGGTTGGCGTCCAGGAGGACCTCGGGCGCCATGCCGAGGCCACGGTCGTGGATCTCGAGCGTGAAGCCGTTGGCCACGCGTTCACCGTGCACCTGGACCGCGGTGTGCGGGGGCGAGAACACTGTGGCGTTCTCGAGGAGTTCGGCGATCAGGTGGGTGAGGTCGGCCACAGCGGGGCCGCCCACGCCGATGCGGGCGAGGCGCCGCACCTCGATCCGTTCGTAGTCCTCGACCTCGGCGACCGCCGCCCGGACCACGTCCATCAGCTGGATGGGCTTGCGCCACTGCCGGGACGGGGCCGCCCCGGAGAGGATCACGAGTCCTTCCGCGTGGCGCCGCATGCGGGTGGTGAGGTGGTCGAGGCGGAAGAGATCGGAGAGTTCGTCGCTGTTCTCGGTGCGGCGCTCCATGGTGTCCAGGAGCGTCAGCTGGCGGTGCAGGAGCACCTGGTTGCGCCGTGCGAGATTGACGAAGACCTCGGAGACGCCGCGGCGCATGTCCGCCTGCTTGACCGCGGCCTCGACGGCGGCCCGCTGGAGCGTGTTGAGCGCCTGGCCGACCTGGCCGATCTCGTCCCGCTCGTACTGGAGGTGCGGGGCCTCCGTCTCGACGTCGACCTGTTCGCCCGCGGCCAGCCGCCGCATCACGCTGGGCAGCCGTACGCCGGACACCTCGTGGGCGTCCTTGCGCAGCCGGGAGAGGTCGCGGACCAGCTCGCGTCCGATGCGTACCGAGACGAAGACGGAGACGAGCAGGGCGACGAATCCGAGGACACCGGCGACGCCTGCCCGTATGAGGACCCGGTATCCGGCCGGTTCGGCGCGGTCCTGGAAGCGGTTGGCCATCTCCGTGCTGTCGTTGGCCAGGTGCTCGAGGACGGGAGGGGCCACTTCCTGCCAGTGTGCGGCGTCGATGGCGCCGGGCTTCTTGAACGGTCCTGCGGCGATGAGCCGTTGCTCGGCCGTACGCAGCGGTTCGGTGTCGGGGCTTCCCCAGTACTGCTCCATGCGCCGGCTCTCGGACCCGGGCAGCAGTTCGAGGTTGACCTCGTACAGGAGTTTGCGGCTTGCGGCGAGGTCCGAGATGGCGCGCAGCTCGGGGGCGCCCAGGCGTCCCGCGATGAGGCCCGAGGCGATCAGCGCGTCCTCGCGGGAGAGCATCTCGCGTGCCCGGGAGATACCGACCAGGGCCCGGACCTGCTTGTCCATCGACACGTTCTCCATGGTGTGGAGACCGTTGAGGAAGCGGTAGCAGGGGTCGACGAGGCCGTTGTAGAAGTCGAGTGCCCGGGTCCGGTCGATCGTGCGCTTCTCGACGGACGCACGCAGCGCGTCCAGGCCGTCGACCTCGCTGAGGATCGAGTCGAGTTGCGCCTCCGCGTCCGGACTCAGCGCGTCGCGTACGCCCTCCTGCTGTGCGCTCCTCCTGACGTCCGCCACGACCCGGTCGGTCACGGCTCGTTGACGGCGCAGGATCGGCAGGGCGTCGGAAGCCCGGGGGTCGGCGAGGAAGACCAGCGTCTGACGGCGTTCGCCCTGGACGGCACGGACGGTGTCCTCCAGGGGGTGGCCGACCTTCTCCACGATGGCGCTCGCACCCATCAGTTCACCGGCTTCGCGTCCGGTGACGTAGGTGGCGAAGACCCAGAGACCCGTGAGAGAGACGAGCGGCACCAGGAGCAACGCCACGATCTTCCTGCGGATGGACTTCCCGCGAAAGCGCATGGCCTCCCCCAGCTCGACCCCGCTCTGCGGGGGTGGTTGTGTCGGTGTCGTTCCGGTGTTCCGGCGGTGGTCCACCGGAGGTACGTCGGTGTTCCGTCAACAAACGGCGCGAGCCTACTACTGACACGCAGACAACTCGAAGGCGTGTCCGGACGATTTTCGGACTCCCTCCCCCTCGTTGATCACGAGTTGTCCGGGTATTCCCTGAGATGAAATTCGCGAAAGCGACAGAGAAAGTCCACCGAGGGGCCGCAGAGTCACTTCAGGCAGTTGGCTGGAACTCTTCGTTCCACACCCATACGGGGCCGATTGAGGATGTTCGGCGGGAATCTTCGCGGCCCGGCGTTCGTCCACTTGTACGGGGCAGGAGAACATTACGGGGCAGGCGCGGCAGAGCGGCAAGGTCCGCCCGCGTAGAACGGGCGCAAGCCGGGCAGCCACCCTGAAGTCGGACAGCGGTGGGGAGTTGAAGGTCCTTGGACACGGAAGAGCGTCGGATCGCGGCGTCGGGTGCGGAGGCGACCGGACCGGCGAGGGTTCCGCGGCAGCAGTTGTGGGTGGAGGAACCCGCGCTGCGGCGGCGGATGCCTGATCCGGTGCGGACGGCCGCTGTGCGTGCCGTCCTCATCATGTCGCTGACGATCATTCAGGCCATGGTGGCCTTCCTGTGCACCCTTGCCGGATCGTGGCTCGCCTTCCCGATGGTGCTCAGTGGTGTGGGCAGCACGGTCGTCGCGACATGGTCGGTGCTGGACGTGTGGGTGACCCGGCAGGTGTGGAACCAGCGCAACGGCGTGGTGTCCGTGCCGAGCAGCACGGCGCGTCGTATGCGGCGCGAGCGGCGCCGCGCCCGGCGGACGGCCAGGGCGCAGACGCGCAAGGCCACCCGGATACGACGCCGGGGCGCAGGCGGGCTCTCCAGGGCCTGACGGCCTGTGCTCCGGCGCGATCCGGTGACACCCGGACGGCCGGACGCCCCTTGGGGACGCCGGCCTGTCCGCGAACGCGGTCGGAACCCTCAGCGAAGGGTCGTCTCCGACCGCATCTCGGGAACGGGTGCCCCGGCCGGGGCGTTCGGCGCCTGCTCGCTGCGCTTGAACATGCGGGTCGCCGTGATCTCTCCGTGGACGGTCTCCCCCTCCGGGTCCTGCTGCGGCAGACCCGGCCTCAGGTGCTCCTCCACGCTGATGTACTTCAGTCCCGCGCGCAGGTCCGCGTCGTTGCGGAGCCGGATGACCAGCGGGAACTCGGCGAGCGCCGTGGTGTCGAACAACCCGGTCGTGTAGAGGAGCTGAACCCCGAGCGCGTCGGAGACGGCACGCTGGAGCTCCAGCAGATACGTGGCGTTGGCCCGGCCGATGGGATTGTCGAGGAAGAGGGTGCCCGCGTGGCGATGGCGGTCGCGGCCCCGGTCGTTGCTGCGCAGGGCCGCCATCGTGCAGTACAGGGCGATCGCCGCGGTCAGCAGCTGACCACCTGAGAAGACATCGCCCATCTGCCCGACCGGGACCCGCTCGGCGCGCAGCACCGCGTCCGGCTTGAGGATCTCCACGGCGATGCCCTTGGGCCGGAGCGCCGCCTGAACTCCCCGCAGCAGCAGGGACATGCCGTCCCGGCGCAGGTCGGAGTTCTTCTTGAGCGCGGCGTGCGTGGCTTCGTCGATGACCTCGCCGAGCCGTTCGCTGAGAGTGGCCTGGTCGGGCTCCTCGAAGCGGATCCGGAGGAACTCCTGGCCTGACCACTCCCCGAGCCCTTCGGGAAGCTGGGAGAGCCGCTGGGCGGAGCGAAGGGTCGTGAGGGCGGAGTCCACGAGACCGCGGAGACGGTCGACGATGGAGTCGCGATTGCGCTCCAGCTGGGCGAGCTCGTCGGTGAGCACCCGCAGCCGGGGGGCGAAGGCGGCGGCCCACTTCTCCGCGTGGTCGGGAAGGGCGACGGCCGGGAGCTCACGGATCTGCTGCCGGGCGGGTGTGCGGACCTGTTCGTAGCGGGTGGAGTTGGCGTGCCGTACGAGCACGTCACTCGCTTCCCGTACGGAACTCTCGGCCGCCGACAGGTCGGTGGCGCAGCCGCGCAGTGAGCGCCGGGCCTCGGCGGCGGACTGCCTGGCCTCCTCGAGGGTGCCGGGGTACGGGCCGGGGGCGTCGCTCTCGTCGTCCGCGCCGTGGTCCCTGAGCAGGTCGCGCAGGAGCGCGGCCGTCTCGTCGAAGCCGCTCGCCGAGTCCTCCGCGCCGCGGTGGGCGCGCAGCAGTTCGGCGTGGGCGGCACGGGCGGTGTCCAGGGCCGCGGTGGCGGAGGCCAGTTCGGCCGTCGCCGTGCGGTACAGGCTCTGGGCCTGTTCGGCGTCGGCAGGGGAAAGGTCCGCGGAGAGCTCGGTGTGGCGGGCCTCGTCGTCGGCCGGGGCGAGCCGTTCCGCCTCGCCCCGCAGCCTGCCGAGCTGCTCGCTGGCCGTGGACGCCCTGGTCTCCAGGAGCTGGACGAGGGACTCGGCGCGGGCGGCCGCGGCCTGCCGCGAGGGCCCGTCGGCGCCGTCGGTGCCTTCGAGGAGCTGGGCGGCACGGGTACGGACCTTGTTGGAGAGGCGGTCGAGTTCCGCGACGGCGGCGCTCTCGTCGCTCTCGGCGCGGGCCTGCTCCGCGCGCAGGTCGGCGCCGACGCCCACCTTCTCGTACAGCTGGGATGCGGCCCGGTACGCCTCGCGCAGGGCGGGGAGGGAGGTGCGGGCGGTGCCGGCGGCCTGCTCGGGAAGTGTTTCGGGGGCGCCCGCGATCTCGGCGCGTTCGGCGCGCAGGGCCCGGGCGGTGCGGCGCGCGTCGTCCGCGGCGCGTTGGGCGGCCCTGCGGTCCTCGTCCGCGGCACGCGCCCGCTCCAGGCAGACCGTGGCCCGTGCTTCGGATTCGGCCGCTTCGTCGGTCAGTTCACGGAGCCGTGCCTGCCAGGCAGACCGTTCGCGCAGACGGTGGGCCAGGCCGGCGAGGGCGTCGGCAGCACGGCGGGCGCGCTGGGCGGTCTCCTGCCGCTCGTCGCGGACACGCGCGGCGTCGGCGGCGGCTTCGTCGGCCTCGGCCCGGACGGTGCGGGCCTCGGCGAGTACGGCCTCGGCCGTTTCGGCGGCGGTGCGCGCGGTGCGGGCCGCTTCGCCGAGCTCGCCCAGCATGCCGGGCGGGCAGTCGGAGCGCCACGAGCCGATACGGGCGGCGAGGGAGCGGTCTGCGGTGAGCCGCGCCGCCAGGATCCTGATGTCCTCGTCGCGGGCGGCGGCCCGGGTCCTGAGTGCCTGCCGTTCCTCGTCCGCCGCGTGCTCGTCGTGCATGGCCGGGTTCGGCGGGACGAGGAAGACCTCGTCCGCGCCGCCCGTGCCTGCACCGGGCGCCGGGACGGGGGCGAGAAGTGCCGCGGTGGTGCCGACCGCGACGGCCGAGCGGGGCAGCAGGGCCGCGGTGCCGAGCACCTCCCGGGCGCGGGCGTGGGCATCCGGGTCGGTGATGACGACGCCGTCGACGAGCTCGGGGCGGGCGGAGAGCACCGCGGCGTGGTCGGCGGGGTCGACGGCCTGGGCGAGGTAGCGCCAGCCGGGCAGTGCCGGGATGCCGTGCTCACCGAGGTATTCGACGGTGGCGAGGACGTCGGGGCCGGGCGGCAGCAGGCCTCCGTCGCCGAGCGCGCCCAGGATGCGCGCATCGTCGGCGGCTGCGGTGCGCAGGTCGAAGAGCCTGCGCTCGGCGGAGGCGACGCCCTGGTCGAGGAGTTCGCGCAGTTCGTCGGCGCTGCTGTCGAACTCCTCGGCGCTGAGGGACTGCGTGTCCCGGGATGCCGGTCCGTCGGCCGCGGGCGCTCCCTCCCCGTCCGGTTCCGCGGCGCCCCGGCGTGGGCGGGGCACGCCGGTGCCGCTGGTCGTCTGCAGTCCCAGCAGGTCGGCGAGGCGGTGGTCGGCCGCGATCGACTCGGCGGCCCTGCGCTCGGCCTCGTACGACTGTTCGGCAGCCTGTGCGCCGTCCGCGGCCCGGGCCGCGGCGAGCTCGGCGCGGCTCTCGGCCGCCGCAGCCTCCCTGGCGTGGTCGGCCGTGGCCCGGGCGGCCTCCCGTGCGGTGTCCCAGGCGGCGACGGCGGACTGTTCGGCATCGCTCGCGGCGAGCGCCGCGCGGGCCGGGTCGGCGTCCGGTGCGGTGTTGTCGAGCCAGCCCGCCCGTACGGCTTCGGCCGTCTCCTGCTCGACCTCGGCGAGGCGCTGGCGCAGATGTCCGGCCTCACTGCGGGCGCGCTGGGCCTCCGTGGCCGCGGTGGTGGCATCGCGGTGCGCCGTCTCGCCGGTGGCCTGGAGGGTGGCGGAGCGCTCCTCCTCCTCGTTGGCGACGCTCTCGCCCGCCTCGGCCGCCGTGTGCAGGGCGCGCACCAGGTCCGCGGCAGCCGTGGCGCGTGCGGCGAGGGCCGGGGCCGCGTCCCGTTCCGCCTCCCGGATGGCCACGGCGACGCGGGCGGAGCGGTCGGCGGCCGCGCGATGGCGCAGGACCGCTTCGGCGGCCTGCCAGGCGGCGTGCAGCGTACGTGCGTCGCCCAGTTCGCGGCGCTGGGCCGCGGCGCCCTTCTCCGCCGCTGCCAGGGCGAGTGAGGCGTGCCGGTAGGCCAGCTCCGCCGCGATCAGGTCCCGGTGGCTGCGGGCTGCCTCAGCCGCCGTGACGGTGTGGGCGGCCGCTGTGACCTGCTGGGCGAGCTCCGAGGTGCGGCCCCGCTCCTCGGCGGCGCGGGTGGACAGCCTGCGGGCGAGGGTGCGGGTGCGGCGCTCGGCGCCGGCGTGGATGTCGCGGCTGCGTGCCCTGGTCGCGGTGGCCTCGACGATCCGGCCCAGCAGGTCTACGGATCCTGCGGTGAAGTCGCGCTCGGCGGTGAGCTCGGCGCGTCGGCCCAGCTTGTTGCCGAAGCCGCTGACGAGGTCGGCGAGACCGTCGGTGTCGCGGGTGTCGGTGACGGCCCGCAGCAGCAGGTCGGTGAAGTCGGAGTCCTTCTTGACGGCGAACAGACCGGCTGCCTCGCCCTCGTCCGAGTTCATCTCGCGCTGGTAGCGGAAGAGTTCGGGGTCGAGTCCGAGATCACCGAGGTGTTCGTTCCACCGGTCGTGGATCTCTTCCCAGTGCACATCGAGGTGCTGGTAGAACTTGCCGGCGTCCGTGAGGGCGTCCCGGAAGCCCTTCATAGTGCGGCGCCTGCCCCGGGCGCCCGAGACACCTTCGGCGGGGCGTCCCACGGAGGTGGCCTCGGCGACGGGGAGGCTGTCGAGACTGAGTCCCGGCCCGGGGCGGAAGGAGTACCAGGCCTCGGCGAACTTGCGCGGGTCGTTGGACACCTGACGTCCGCGCCACTCGCTGACCTTGCCGACGACCACGCACTCGCCGGTGAGCGTGTGCTGCCACTCCAGGGCGACATGCCCGCAGTCGTCGGCGAGCAGGAACTTGCGCAGCACACCGGAGCTCGCGCCGCCCAGGGTGTTGCGGTGCCCCGGCAGCATGACCGAGAAGATCAGCTTGAGCAGGACGGACTTTCCGCCGCCGTTCTCCAGGAACAGCACTCCGGCGGGTGCGGGGCGGCGCGGCGGGCCCACCGGCTCGTCCTCGAAGAACTCCGCCTGGGCCGGCGCGGGGTTGGGCACGGGCTGACCGACACCTCGCAGGTCGAGCACGGTGTCGGCGTAGCGCGCGCCGGCAGGCCCGATGGAGTAGAGGCGGACCCGGGACAACTCGTACATGGCGGCGGACTCTCGTCGGTCAGGCAGCGGGAGGGGCAACGGAAGCGGCTGGGCCCGGCAGGTGCCGGGCGCGGCGGGTGGGGCGTGGACCGGGCAGGGTCACGAGTGGAAGGGCAGACCCGCGTCGGCGACCAGTTCGGGATGGTCGGCGTCGGGCGGGGGCAGGAGGGTCGCCGAGCCGTCCGTGACCGGGACGACGCCGAGCTCCAGCAGCTCGGTCATGGCCGCGTTGCCCGCCATGTCGCGTACCTGGAGCTGGTAGCGGGCGGTGGTGCGGTACGTGCCGCCCGCATCGTCCCCGGTGCGCTGGAGGAAGCCCGAGTCGGTGAGGAAGGCGACGGCCTTGCCGATGATGCCCGTGGTGGACCCTGCGAGCCGTCGTGCGTCCTTCGTCGCTCCGGTGGCGCTGCGGCGGGCGTAGACCCGCCAGCCGGATTCCAGCCCGGGGGCGTCCGAGGCCGGGTCGGTGTTGTCGCCCCGTTCCTCGGCCAGCTCCTCCAGGCGGTGGCAGGCCTGGCGGACGAAGGCGTCGACCCCGTTGACCGAGATGCGGCCGATGTAGGCGTCGTCCGCCAGGTCCTCGGGCCGGGGAAAGGCCATGGCGGCGACAGCGAGGTGGGCGAGGCCGTGGAGGAAGCGGTCGGCGGAGTCGGACGACGCACGCCGGGCGTAGTCCCCCATGCGCACGGCGAACACCGAGTCCTCGTCGGCGGTCACGGCCATGCCCGCCCGGGTGGAGACCTCCAGGACGACGAGCCCGAGCCCCGTGGCCACGGCGTCGGCGAGCCGGGCGAAGGCCGGCTCTTCCCGGTAGCGGCGCAGGAGTTCGGCGTACTCGGCGTCACGGGCGGGCATCAGCTTGGGCTGCAGTCCGAAGGAGACGAGCCGCGCGGCGTCGGCCGCGTCCGCCGGGGTGACGGCGGCGGGAGCGGCGGGCGAGGCGGTGTCGGCCGTGTGCGTGGCGGAGGGGTCGCCCCACCCCTCGGTGTACTCGGCGTGCTGCTCGCTCACTGCTGTGGCTCCTCGGTGCGGGTACTGCGCTCACGTTCCGGCAGGGTGGTGCTCGTCCTCGTCCGCCGGCCCGGTCCGGGGATCCTCGTCCCTGGTGTCCCCGCCCCGGGGGCCTTCGTTCCGGAGGCCCTCATGAGGCTTCCTTCCGGTCGGCGGCCATGCCGGCGGCGTCCAGGAGCGCCATGCCCACTATCAGGTCCGCGCCGCCGAATTCCGGGTCGTCGAGCTGGGCGCCGTCGTCGACGGCGAACAGCAGTCGCCGCTCGCCCTGACGGTAGGCGGTGCCGACCGGCGGGCTCGCCGCATGGACCGACAGCAGGGCGACCAGGTAGGGCAGGTCCGGATCACGCAGTCGGGCCTCGGCGAGGAGCCCGGAGAGCCGGCGCGGGGCGTCGTGCTCGAGGTCGAGCAGCTCCATGGCGCTCGCGAGCTGCTCCTCGCTGAACCGGCTGTCGTCGGGGGTGGCGATGAGGTCGGGTTCGGGCATTTCCACGCCCAGGTGCTCACGCTCCACCGGCGGTGTGAACAGCATGTCGACGAGATCGCCGATGCGCACCGAGGTGGGCGTGCGCAGTCCGGTCCCGTGCGTGAAGAACGCGTCGGTGGCCCTGGTGGCCTGTTCGACGGGGAGCGGCAGCAGGGGAACGACCAGCTGTCCGTACAGGTCGAGTCCCACCCGGGCCGTGGGAGCGGCGAAGGCCTGGCGGTCCTGCTCGGCGCGGAAGAGCGGTCCGGCCTCCAGGAGCCTGGACTGCAGCTGGGTGTGGCGGCGGATGCAGTCCTTCACGATGTCGACGAGTTCGGCGGCGCGCCGCTTGTGCTCGGGGTCCTCCGCCTCGTCCCTGGCCTTGCGGATGTTGGTGAGGATCGCGTTCTCGTGGCGGTAGCGGTCGGCGACGTGGTCCAGGGCTTCGGTGATCATGTCCGGAACGGCGTTGAGCCAGTCGACGGCGCGGACGTTGCGCCGGGTGGCCTCCAGGGTCCTGCGGAGGGTCTGCGCGTACTGCACGGTGCGGTAGCGGGCCTGCTCGGCGGCGAGCTGCGCGTCGGCCAGCCGCCCCCGGCTGATGAGGACCTCCAGCTTCACCTCGGCGGCGATCTGGGCGCTGGTGACGTCCGTGTCCAGGGCACCGACCAGGACGTTGACCGCTTCGTCGGTGGCGCGGAGGTAGAGGCTGCCGCCGTGCCCGGGGACCTCTTCGATGAGCTTGAAGTCGTAGTCCCTGCGGACGTAGACGCCGTCGGGGCCGAAGGTGCCGTACACCGCGCGGAAGCCACGGTCCACGCTGCCGACGTTGATCAGGTTCTCCAGCACCCAGCGGGCGACCCGCTCGTGCTCGGCGACGGGGCGGCCAGGTGCCTGGGCACCGACCCGCGGGAGGAGTCTGGCCACTATCTGGTCGTGGTCGGCGCCCGTGTCGAAGTCCATGTTCAGGGTGACCAGGTCGATCGCGGCGAGGGCAACCTCGGCCATCGCGTAGACCGTGTACTCGCCGGCGAGATTCGCCTTGCGCACGTCGAGGTCGTGCAGCGGAGCGGTGCAGGCCAGCGCGCGCAGCCGACGCGAGAGCCCCTCGTCGGCGGCGGGGCCCGCGGCGGGCCGCGGTCCGCCGCTGAGCTGGGACGCAGCGGTGTCGGTGTAGGCAGGCGAAGTCACGCTGAACAGATTAGGTCCTCACACCGACAACGGTCGAAACGGCGCAGAAGCGACCGGTCACCCTGCGCCGTAGCCGCCTCCGCCCGGTGTGCGCAGGACCAGCACGTCCCCGGTGTCCAGCTCGGCGGTGTCGCAGCCGTCCAGCCGTGTGACGGTCGTGCCGTCGGCCCGTTCGACGTGCTGGGTGCCCAGTGCCCCCGTCCCGCCTCCGGCCATTCCGTACGGTGCCACGCGGCGGTGTCCGGACAGCAGTGCCACGGTCACGGGCTCGAGGAAGCGGATTCTGCGTTCCACCCCGGAGCCCCCGTGCCACCGGCCCTCGCCGCCGCTGCCCTCCCGTACGCCGAAGCTCTCCAGCAGCACGGGGTAGCGCCACTCGAGGATCTCGGGGTCGGTGAGCCGGGAGTTGGTCATGTGGGTCTGTACGGCGTCGGTGCCGTCGAAGCCGTCACCGGCGCCCGACCCGCTGGCGACCGTCTCGTAGTACTGGACGCGGTCGTTGCCGAAGGTGAGGTTGTTCATCGTGCCCGATCCCTCGGCCTGGACGCCCAGTGCCGCGTAGAGGGCACCGGTCACGGCCTGGGAGGTCTCCACGTTGCCGGCGACGGTCGCCGCCGGGTGGACCGGCGCCAGCATGGACCCCTCCGGTACGCGTACCTCCAGGGGTTGGAGGCAGCCGCTGTTGAGGGGGATGTCGTCCTCGATCAGTGTCCTGAAGACGTACAGGACAGCGGCCATGACCACGGACTTCGGTGCGTTGAAGTTGCCGGGCTGCTGCGGGGAGGTGCCGGCGAAGTCGATGACGGCGGTGCGCGCCTCGCGGTCCACCGTCACGGCCACCTCGATGACGGCGCCGTTGTCGGTCTCGTAGCGGCAGGAGCCGTCGTGCAGCCCGGCGACGATCCGGCGCACGGACTCCTCCGCGTTGTCCTGGACGTGGCCCATGTACGCCGAGACGACGTCGTGTCCGAACTGGTGGGTCATGCGGCGCAGTTCCGCGATGCCCTTCTCGTTGGCGGCGATCTGGGCGCGCAGGTCGGCGAGATTGGTGTCCGGGTCCCGTGAGGGGTACGCGGCGGTCGTGAGCAGCTCCCGGGTCTCCGCCTCCCGGAGCCTTCCGTCGCGCACGAGCAGCCAGTTGTCGAACAGGACGCCCTCTTCGTGGATCGTGCGGCTGAAGGCGGGCATGGACCCGGGGGTGATGCCGCCGATCTCGGCGTGGTGCCCGCGCGAGGCCACCAGGAAGCGCAGCCGCGGCTCCGGGCCGTCCTCCTCGTCGAACACGGGCGTCACCACGGTGACGTCGGGCAGATGCGTGCCGCCGTGGTACGGATCGTTGATGGCGTACACATCGCCCGGCCGCAGGGAGGCCCGGTTGCGCCGCAGCACCTCCTTGATGGACTCCCCCATCGAGCCCAGGTGCACCGGAATGTGCGGTGCGTTGGCCACGAGGTTGCCGTCCTCGTCGAACAGCGCGCACGAGAAGTCCAGACGCTCCTTGATGTTGACGGAGTGCGCGGTGCTCTCCAGACGTACGCCCATCTGTTCGGCGATCGACATGAAGAGGTTGTTGAACACTTCCAGCATGACGGGGTCCACCCGGGTGCCGACGGCAGTCCTCTCGGGCCTGGGGCGTACCCGGGTCAGTACGAGATGCCCGGCCGCGCCCGCCGTGGCCTGCCAGCCCGGGTCGACGACGGTGGTGGAGTCGTCCTCGGCGACGATGGCCGGACCGGTCACGGTGTCCGACAGCCGCAGGTCGGCCCGGCGGTACAGGGCGGTGTCCTGCCAGCGGCCTTCGGTGAACATCCGCACGTTCTCGAGCGGTCGCAGCGCGTGCTCGCGCGCCGCCGCGGAGACCCGGTGGGGGACGTGCGGTCCGGCTGCCGCGGTCGCCTCCACCGACACGGCCTCGACCACGAGGGGCTTGTCCATGGTGAACCCGTAGCGGGTCCGGTGGGCGGCTGTGAACTCCTCCGTCATGGCGGGGGCCGTGCCGAGGGCGACGGGCAGACTCGCGTCCGTGCCGGAGTAACGCAGCAGGACCCGCGCCCGGGTGCCGATGGCCCGGTCGGGGATGGATTCCGCCCGGAGCTCGGCGCGGGTGCGCTCGGCCAGCTCTGCGCAGATGCCGTCCACCCCGGCCCCGGTCTCCTCGTCCAGTTGGGCCTCGACCGACTGTTCGCGCATCGCGGTGGCATCGGCCAGACCGATGCCGTATGCGGAGAGGACCCCGGCGAGCGGCGGCACGAGGACGGTGTCGATGCCCAGGGCGTCGGCGACGGCGCAGGCGTGCTGGCCGCCGGCGCCGCCGAACGTCGTGAGCGCGTAGCGGGTGACGTCGTGGCCTCGCTGGACGGAGATCTTCTTGACGGCGTTCGCCATGTTCAGTACGGCGATCTCCAGGAAGCCCGACGCGGCCTCCGCGGCGGTCCGGGGCTGCCCCGTGTCCGACGCAGCCCTCTCGGCGAGCGCGTCGAAGCGCTCACGCACGACGGTCTCGTCGAGCGGCTGGTCGCCGTCCGGTCCGAAGACGGCAGGGAAGTACGCGGACTGGACCCGGCCGAGCATCACGTTGGCGTCGGTGACGGTGAGCGGCCCGCCCCTGCGGTAGCAGGCGGGGCCGGGGTCGGCGCCGGCGGAGTCGGGGCCGACCCGGTAGCGCCGCCCGTCGAAGTGCAGCACCGATCCGCCGCCTGCGGCGACGGTGTTGATGCTCATCATGGGCGCGCGCATCCGCACCCCTGCCACCTGGGTGCCGAACTCCCGCTCGAACTCGCCCGCGTAGTGGGAGACGTCCGTGGAGGTGCCTCCCATGTCGAATCCGATGACCCGGTCGTAGCCCGCCTGCTCGGACGTACGGACCATGCCGACGACGCCGCCCGCGGGGCCGGAGAGCACAGCGTCCTTGCCCCGGAAGTGCGCGGCCTCACGCAGTCCGCCGTTGGACTGCATGAACATGAGGCGGATCCCCCTCAGTTCGCCGGCCACCTCGTCGACGTACCGGCGCAGGATCGGCGAGAGGTAGGCGTCGACGACCGTGGTGTCGCCCCGAGGCACCAGTTTGATCAGCGGGCTGACTTCGTGCGAACAGCTGATCTGGGTGAAGCCCGCTTCCCGGGCTGCCGCCGCGACGGCGATCTCGTGGTCCGGGTGGCGGTAGCCGTGCATGAGTACGACCGCCGCGCTCAGGATCCCCTCGTCCCGGGCCGCTGCCAGCTGCTCGGCCACCGCGGTCCGGTCGAGGGGTCTCACGATCCGGCCCCCTGCGTCGATCCGCTCGGGGACCTCGATCACCCGGTCGTACACGGCCTCGGGAAGCACGATGTGCCGGTCGAAGAGGCGCGGCCGGTTCTGGTACGCGATCCGCAGGGCGTCCCGGAAGCCTTCCGTGATGACCAGGACGGTCGGCTCGCCCCGGCGTTCCAGGAGCGCGTTCGTGGCGACGGTGGTGCCCATCTTGACGCCCGCGACCCGGTCGGCGGGGACCGGGTCGTGGGGGCCGAGACCGAGCAGCTGCCTGATGCCGGCTACGGCCGCGTCGCGGTAGCGGTCCGGATCGTGCGAGAGGAGTTTGCGGGAGAGGAGCCGCCCGTCGGGGTCACGTCCCACCACGTCGGTGAAGGTGCCTCCGCGGTCGATCCAGAACTCCCAGCGTCCGGTCATCCCTCCATTCTGGCGCGGGGTACGGCACCCCGCAGGGACGGCGCGTGCGTGATGTCGGCGAGTGCCTCCAGCAGCGTCTGCTCGGCCCTGGCGTCCAGCTGTCCGCTCGTGCCGCCCACCCGGTGGCGGATCTCCGACGCCGCGAGTCCCAGCAGCTGGGGCAGCAGGTCCGTGCTTCTGCGGGCCAGCCAGCCGGTGCCCTCCGTGACCAACCAGCGGGCCGCAGCCGCGCGCGTGGGAGGCGGCTGCTGCGGTTCGCAGCCGGGCGGGGCGCCCAGGGCGAGGCCCCGGTCGGCGAGCAGCCGGTGGAATCCGGCCGCCAGTTTCCTGTGTCCCCGCTCGGCCGGATGGAGCCGGTCCACGCTCCACAGGGAGCGGTCCTGGACCCAGGTCCGGTCCGCGGCGTGGAGATGCACCGCGTCGTAGCGGGCGGACAGGGCGTGCACCACGGCGTTCACCGCCCGTTGCCGCCGGGCCAGGGGGTGGCGCAGTGGGGCCGGGAGCCCCAGGGCGGTGCCGGGGTCGGGCAGACACGCTGTCAGGATCACGGCTCCGCCCGCGGCCAGTTGTGCGCAGATCTCGTCGAGCCGCCCGGCGAGCAGCCGGATGTCGAAGGAGCGCCGCAGGGTGTCGTTGACGCCGACGACGACCGAGGCGATGTCGGGCCGGAATGCTGCCGCCGCCGCTGCCTGGTGGTCGCGGACATCGCCGGACAGCGAGCCGGCGACGGCGAAGTTGCGGAATTCCACGTCCCGCTCCCCGCCCCCGAGCCCCTCGGCGAGCAGGGCCGCCCAGCCCCGCCAGCCGCCCGGAACCGGGTCCCCGATTCCTTCGGTCAGCGAGTCCCCCAGTGCGGCGAACCGCAGGGTTCCACGGGCCGTGCCGCCGGCTCCGGGTATCGCACGCCCGGGCGGCGCGTGGAGGCCGGCCGGCCCGCTCATGGCCTCGCCCCGAGCGCTCCACGCCGTTCGGGGGCGTCGTGCGCGGCCAGGAACGCGGCCACCGATCGGTCCCAGCCGAAGAGTTCGGCCCGCGCCCGCGCCGCCGCCCTGCGTTCCCGCTCGGGGCGGGCCAGGAGTTCCCGTGCCGCGGCGGCGAACGCCTCACCGGTGTCCGCGGCGGCCAGGCCTCCGTCCCCGACCACTTCCGGCAGTGCCGAGGTGCCGCTCGCGACGACCGGGGTACCGCAGGCGAGTGCCTCCAGGGCCGACAGGCCGAACGTCTCCGCGGGGCCCGGCGCCAGACACAGGTCCGCCGTCGCCTGAAGGCCTGCCAGGTGGGTGCGCTCCCGTACGTGGCCCAGGAATTCGACCGGCAGGCGCTCCGCACGGGCCCTGTTCTCCAGCCCCGCCCGCAGCGGCCCGTCACCGGCCACGAGCAGTGCGGCACGCACCCCTTGGTCCCGCAGCGCCGCCAGGGCGTCCAGGGCGCGGCCGGGCCGCTTCTCCACCGAGAGCCGTGAGCAGAGCAGCAGGAGCACCGCGTCGCCTGCGACGTGACGGGCGCGCAGCGTCCCGCTGCGGAGGTCCGGACGGCACCCGCGCAGGTCCACTCCGAGCGGGGCCCGCACGACGTTGCGCACCCCGATCCGTACGAACTCGCGCGCCGCCCATTCCGTGGTGCACACGATCCGGGTGTAGGCGTGGGCGCTCCGTGCGTTGAGACGGTCGGCGGCGCGTCCCGCCGCCGCCGGGGGAACACCCCAGGTACGCAGGACTCCGTCGGCCGTCTCGTGGGACACCATGACGGCGGGCACCCGGGCGCGGCGTGCCCACTCCCCCGTCCATCGCAGCGTGGTCCGGTCGGACACTTCGAGCCGGTCGGGGCGCAGCCCTTCGAGGAGGCTGCGCAGTCTTGCCCGGTTCGTCAGCACGCGGTAGCCGCCGCTGCCCGGCAGGACCGGCCCGGGCAGGGTGATCACGCGGCCCTGCGGGGTGCGCACGTCGCTCGCGCCGGCCCCCGGGACGATCAGTACGGGCTCGTGCCCGGCCGCGCGGTAGCCGCGGCCGAGCTCGTCCAGTGCGGTGCGCAGGCCCCCCGACGCGGGGGTGACGAAGTTCGCCAGGCGCACGATTCTGAGCCCGTCCGTGGCTCTTGGGGTCGTGCCGTTCACGCGGCCACCGCCGTCCGGCCGCGCAGGACCTCGTCGTAGTGGCCGAGCAGCTGGTCGCCGACCGCTGCCCAGGTGCGGCCCTCGACCATGGCCCGTGCGGTCCTGCCGTAGGCCTCGGCGCGCGCGGGGTCGGTGACGAGGGCGCCGACCGCTGCCCGTACGGCCCCGGGGTCGTGCGGGGGAACGAGCACCCCGGTGCGCCCGTGGTCGACGAGGTCGAGCGGTCCGCCCGCCGCCGGGGCGACCACGGGGACGCCGGAGGCCATGGCCTCCTGCACGGTCTGGCAGAAGGTCTCGTACGGACCCGTGTGCGCGAACACGTCCAGGGAGGCGAAGATCCGCGCGAGTTCCTCTCCCGTACGCCTTCCCAGGAAGACGGCTCCGGGCAGTGCCGTGCGCAGTGAGGCCTCGCTCGGCCCGTCGCCGACGACCACGACCTTGACGCCGGGCAGGGTGCAGGCTCCGGCCAGGAGTTCGACGTGTTTCTCCGGGGCCAGCCGCCCGACGTATCCCACGATCTTCTCGCCGCCGGGGGCGAGCGTGCGGCGCAGCGCCTCGTCCCGCAGTCCGGGGCGGAACCGTACGGTGTCGACGCCCCGCGGCCAGAGCCTCACCCGGGGCACTCTGTGCTCGGTGAGATCGCGCAGTGCGGCGGCGGAGGGGGCGAGGGTGAGGTCGGCCGCGCTGTGCACGGCGCGCATCCTGCGCCAGGCGGCGTTCTCACCGGTGCCCAGATAGGTGCGGGCGTAGCCGGCCAGGTCGGTCTGGTAGACGGCCACGGCCGGCAGCCCCAGCCGGGTGGCGACGGCCATGCCCCGTACGCCGAGGACGAAGGGTCCCGCGAGGTGGACGAGTTCGGCACGGTGCCCCGTGAGCGCGGCGGCGAGCCGCCGGCTGGGCAGCGCCACCCGGACCTGCGGGTAGCCGGGCAGGGGCAGGGAGGGGACGCGCACCACGGGGCAGGGGGCGTCGGTGTACGTGGGGTCGGCGGCGACGGCGGAGGACGTTGTCCCGGCGGCTGCCGGGGCGATGACGAGCGGTTCGTGGCCGCGGGCTGCGAGATGCCGTGCGGTCTGCAGGGTGCAGTGGGCCACACCGTTGACGTCGGGCGGGAAGGATTCGGTGACGATGACGACACGCATACCCGTGTTGTCGCCGCGCCGGGCGTGGCTCTGCCGACTTGGATCTTTCCGCCCGGGGAACGTCCTATGAGCTTTTGCGCCGCGTGCCCCCGACACGCGGCATCCCGGGTTCGGCGCGGACCCCGCGCCCCGGGTCAGACTGCGGGAGCGTCCGGTCCGATCCGGCTGCGTACAGCCGTCTGTACCTCGGCTTCCTCGGCCGGGTCGGCGGCCAGCCGCCGCAGGCGTTCGGCGACGCGGATGTCCCCGGTCTCCGCGTGGAGTGCGGCGAGTTCCCGCGTCGTCTCCTCGCAGTCCCAGAGGCATTCGACCGCGAAGCCGGTGGCGAAGGAGGGGTCGGTGGCGGCCAGGGCGCGGGCCGCCCGTCCGCGCAGCTGCGAGGAGGACGTCTCCCGGTAGACGTGGCGCAGCACCGGGGCGGCGCAGGCGATGCCGAGGCGGCCGGTGCCGTCGACGAGGGTCCACAGCCGCTGGGCGTCGGGGCCGTCTCCCCGTACGGCCTCGCGCAGCGCGGCGAGGACGAGCGGGGCGTCCTCGGCACCGCCGCGGCAGGCGAGCACTCCGGCGGCCGACGCTCCGAGGGCGTCGGGCCGGTGCGCCCAGCGCCGGGCCCGGTTCACCGCCGCGTCGCCGCACATGCGCTCGAACGCGGCCACGGCGGCTTCGGCGACGACGGGCGAGGGGCTGAGGGCGGCCTGCTCGATCAGTTCGAGCACGGCCGGGTCCTGGACCTCGACGAGGTAGTGCAGGGCCGCACAGCGTGCGCCGTCGGAGCCGCTGCGGGCCGCCTCGACGATCAGGGGCCTGTCCTCGGCGCCGGCGACGGCGGAGAGGCAGCGGGCTGCCGGCACGTGGAGCACGCTGCCGCGCTCCAGGCCTTCCTGGGCCCAGTCGAAGACGGCCTGGACGCTCCAGCCGGGGCGGGGACCGCCGGGCCGCATCTGCCGCTGCCACCGGTCGAACGAGCCCTGTTCGGTCGCCGCCCGGACGCGGGCTCCGACCGCTTCGCGGGGGTCGTCGGCCCACAGCCGCCAGGGCCGCGGCTCGAACGCGTCCCGTACGGCGGCGGCCAGCTCGGCGGTACCTTCCGGGGTGGCGGGGAACCGGCCGAGCACGGGCACGGCGAGTGAGCGCAGTCCGGCGTCGTCGTCGCGCAGGGCGAGCTCGTCGAGTGCCCAGGCCCAGTTGGCGCCGGTGGCCGCGTAGCGCCGGAGCAGCGCGAGGGCGTCGTCGCGTCCGTAGGAGGCGAGGTGGCCGAGTACGGAGAGCGCCAGGCCCGTGCGTGAGTCCTCGGTGTCGAGCCGGTCCTCGGGGTCCCACAGATGCCGCTCGATCTCCTCGATGCCGCCGTCGAGATCGAGGTAGAGGCGTGCGTAGTAGAGGGAGCGGTTCTCGACCTGCCAGTCGTGACGCGGATCGCTCAGGACGCAGTGGTTGAGGGCCGCGAGTGCCTCGGGGCGTGGTGCGGCGAGTGCGTGGAGCGTGCCGTCGCCGCGGCCCCTCTGCAACAGGCCGAGCAGGGTGCCGCTCGGCGCTATGAATGGATCGAACATGGGGAAAGCCTCACATCAAGCTGTCGACGCAACCGGGACTGTGCTGTTCCAAGTGCCTGGGAGGCACTAGGCCGCGCAGCAACATGATCGGCCGACCGCCGTCTTCTGCCTGGTGCTCATCTTCCTCTGCCTCTCGTCGGTGGTCCTGAGCGGACCCGCGACGTCATGATGACCCAGCCATTTCGCCGACGCGACCACATTTACGGCGCACCGGTCAGCCGGCGGTCCGAGCGGTGTCTCAGCGCGCACCGAAGAGTTCCAGCAGGTCGCCCTTGCCGAACATGCGTGCGGTGTCCACCGCGGACGGTGATCCGGCGGCCGGATCGGCCCCCGCGGCGAGCAGTGCGTCGATGACGGTGCGCTCCCCCTTGAAGACGGCTCCGGCGAGCGGGGTCTGCCCCCGGTCATTGGCGCGGTCCGGGTCGGCACCGCGGCCGGCGAGGGCCGTGACGGCCGCGGCGTGCCCGTGGTACGCGGCGAGCATCAGCAGGGAGTCACCCCGGTCATTGGTGAGGTTCGCAGGGACACCGGCGTCGACGTAGGCGGCGAGTGACTCCGCCTCCCCCTGGCGAGCGAGGTCGAAGACCTTGGTGGCCAGCTCGACCACCTCGGGATCGGGGGTTTCGCTCATCGGACGGACCGCCTTCCATTGCCGTGGGTCGCCGTTGCCGACCTGGTGGGGAGTACGGCGGGGGGCCGTACGAGTGAATCGACAGGGTACTGCTCCGGCGCCGACATGAGCGTGCCCGGATGCGGCAAAAGATCACAACGAGTGGCGACCTTTTTCGGCGCGATCCCCGGACCGTTCCGCTCGGACAACCACTTTTCGCCCGCCGGTCGAGTGAAAACCCCACCTTTTCACCCAATTGCACCTTTTATCGTATAGATACATCTTGTGATCCTGGAAGTACTCATGGTGACTGTCCCCTTCAACCAGGAGAACTGCTCATGATCCTCTCCATCTCGGGCGTGGTACTGCTCGGCATCATCGTCTTCCTGTTCTTCAAGAAGGACGGGCTCAAGGCATCCCACGCCCTCATCTGCGCCCTGTTCGGCTTCTACCTGGCCGGCACCGCCATCGCGCCCAGCATCACAGCAGGCGGCGCGAGCCTCGCCAGCATGCTGGGCGGGATCAAGTTCTGACGCTCCCCTCCCGCTCCCACCTCTTCAGGAGACCGACGTGGCCCGGCGACCACTCCCCCGCATTCTGAGCAGCGGCAGCGCTTCGATCACTCGCAGTCGCGAGTTCGCGCGCACGGCCGCCGACAACGCCACCGACGTCCTCCATCCGCTGATCACGGTCACCCGTGGTCTGCGGCTGCTGGCCGGAGCAGGACGGCAGAAGTGGGCCGCGACGCCCAAGGACAGGCGCGGGCAAAGCCTGTTCCTCGTCGCGGCCTGCGTCCTGGTGGTGGCGCTCATCCCGTACGGGCCGCTGCTGGCCCTGATCTCGGTGATGGGCGCCGCCGCGTGGAAGGGACGGGACCGCACCCCTGCGAAGACCGGCCCCGACGACACGGAGACCGCACGGCTGCACGCGCTGTACGAGGCGCTGGTGCCCCACTTCTCCGTGGCCGACGACCCCAGTCCGCTGTACTCCCACGGCGGCGACTGGGAGAAGGCCTTCGCCTCGTCGTTCGCGTTCGACGGCAACGGCCGCCTCACCCGTCTCCAGGTGAGCTACCCGGCGTACTTCACGGACGGCGAGGCGGCTTCCCGGACCCGTATCGAGCAGGTCCTCCACGCCAAGTCGGGCCGGGGCCGCGAGTACCACTTCGCCTGGGACGAGGAGAACAACCACCTCCTCATGACCGTGCTCGACGCGCTGCCCACCACCATCGCCGCCCAGCGCTTCGTCACCGGCCCCGGTGAGACCGTGCTGGGCTTCACCGATGCCGACGCGGTGCAGCGCACCGTTCCCGTGGTGGACGGTGACACGACCCGGGACGCTTCCCCGGTGGTCTGGCGGACCGGAGCCCGCTCCACCGAACCGCATCTGCTGGCTGTCGGTCATCCCGGCAGCGGCACGACGACGCTCCTGCGGTCCATTGCGCTGCAGGCCCTCCAGCACGGCGACGTCCTCGTCGTCGAAGGCGGCGGAACCGGCGAGTACGGCTGCCTGGCAGGGCGCCCCGGAGTCCTCGCCGTCGAGTGCGGTCTGGCCGGGGCCCTGGCAACGCTCGAATGGGCCGCTCACGAAACGGAACGGCGGCTCATCGCGGCGAACCGGGCGCGCCAGGCCGGCCACCCCGAACCCGAGGACATCAAGCGCCCTCTCTGGATCCTGCTGGACCGCCCGAGCGCGCTCGGGCACCTGGCGGCGGCCGACGGCAGGCCCGATCCGCAGGAGCTCCTCCAGGTACCGCTGCGACACGGCCGTGCGGCCGGTGTCACGGTCGTCGTGGCGGACCAGTTCGACAGCGTGGACGCGCTCACCGAGACCGTGCGGACGCACACCCGGGCCCGCGCCGTCCTCGGCCCCGCCACGCACGAGCAGGTCGAGTCCGTGCTCGGTGCCCAGCCCCGCACCACGCCGACCCCGGACGTACCGCCGGGCCGGGGGTACGCGCGACTGGGCACAGGCCCTGTCCTGCGGCTCCAGGTCCCGGCGACACCGGACCCGTACGACGACGCGACGAGCGAGGCGCACCGGCAGGCCGTGCTCGACCTGCTGCCCGGCGGGCAGTCTCCGGTGGAGCAGGCCCCACCGGCCGCGGAGGTCGCCGAGCCCGTCCCCGTACCGGCACACCCGGATCCGCTCATCACGGCGCCGGCCACTGCCGAGGGGTGACGTCCCGGGTCCGAGGCCCGAACGTCCGTGCCGGACCACGGATGCCCGGAACGTCGCGGGCCTCAGGCCACGAACGTCCGTGGGGTCTCGGCCCCCGCGCTCGCGCCGGACCTGACGAGCTCCGCAGCCGCGGCGAGTCTCAGCGCCGCCTCGTCCGCCACCGGCCCGCCCACCGTGAACGGCAGCCGGACATAGCCCTCGAACGCCCCGTCGACCCCGAACCGGGGTCCCGAAGGCACCCGTACGCCGACCCGCTCGCCGGCCACGGCCAGCCGTGATCCGGAGAGGCCGCCCGTGCGCACCCAGAGGGTGAGCCCGCCGCGCGGTACCTCGAACTGCCACTCCGGGAGTTCCCGGCGCAGTGCCCGCACCAGGTCGTCCCTGTTCACCCGCGCCTGATCGCGCCGGACCTCGACGGCCTGCTCCCAGCCGCCGGTGCGCATCAGCCAGTTGATGGCGAGCTGCTCCAGTACCGGAGTGCCCATGTCCGCGTACGCACGGGCTGCCACGAGGCTGCGGATGACGTCCGGGGCCGCCCGGACCCAGCCGATCCGCATTCCGGCCCAGAAGGCCTTGCTCGCCGATCCGACGGTGAGGACGGTGCTGCCGGCCGGGTCGAAGGCGCAGACCCGGCGCGGCATCTCCACATCGGCGTCCAGATAGAGCTCGTTCATGGTCTCGTCGACCACGAGGACCGTGCCCGCGGAGCGGGCCGCGTCGACCAGGGCCCGCCGTTGCTGCTCGTCGGCCAGCGCCCCGGTGGGGTTGTGGAAGTCCGCGACGACATAGGCCAACCGGGGCGCGGAGTCCCGCAGGACCTGGCGCCAGCGGTTCATGTCCCAGCCGCCGAGCCCCTCCTCCATGGCCACGGGTACCAGCCGGGCGCCGGCCTCCCGCATGAGCTGCAGGATATTGGCGTAACTCGGGGACTCCACGGCGATGCGCTCGCCGCGCCCGGCGAAGAGGTGGCAGATCGCGTCGATGGCGCCCATCGCCCCGGTGGTGACCATGATCTGTTCGGGCATGGTGGGGATGCCGGATCCGGTGTAGCGGTCGGCGATCATCTGCCGCAGCGCGGGCAGGCCGGCCGGGTAGTCGCCGTGGGTGTGCGCGTAGGGCGGAAGCTCCTCCAGGGCACCCTGGACGGCCCGGGTCAGCCAGGGCTCCGGGGCCGGCAGCGAGGCGCAGCCCAGATCGATCATCGAACCGAGTGATTCCGGGGGCAGGGGTTCGAGACCGCGGGCGGGCAGCGGGTTGCCCGCCGGAACCGCGGTCCAGCTGCCGGCCCCGCGGCGGGACTCCAGGAACCCCTCGGCACGCAGCGCCTCGTACGCCGCGGCGACGGTGGTCCTGCTGAGCGAGAGGGCAAGGGCCAGCTCCCGCTCGGCGGGCAGCCGGGCGGCGACCGGGACCCTGCCTTCGAGGACGAGCAGGCGCACACCGTCGGCGAGGGCGCGGTAGGCGGGTGGCTTGCGGGTGCCCTGTCCTGCGGGCCGGGGCTGCTGCGCCCGGAGCTGCCGTGCGAGCTGCGCGGCACCTACCGTCGATGTCCACTGAGCCATGGAAATCAGTCCACCTTCCTCGGATTGGCCATAGTTGGCAGCCAATCCCCCGCCACAGAGTGACATGCAGCAGTCCAACACCACCACACAGGGGGCACCACTTGTCCGAACCCACCGCCCGGAGCGGGACCCGTCTCACCCGGCGGCTGATCCACCTCTATGCGGGCCTGGCCCTGTACGGAGCGAGTTCGGCGCTCCTGGTCCGCGCCGGGCTCGGGCTCGAACCGTGGGGCGTGCTGCACCAGGGCCTCGCCGAGCGGACCGGCATCTCCATCGGCGTCGTATCGATCATCGTCGGCGCGGTCGTGCTGCTCCTGTGGATCCCGATCAGACAGCGGCCCGGACTCGGCACCGTCTCCAATGTCTTCGCCGTGGGCATCGCGATGGACGCCACCCTCGCCCTCGTTCCGGATGTGCACGGGCTCGGGGCGCGGATCCCGCTGATGGCCGCGGGCATCGTCCTCAACGGCGTCGCGACCGGGCTGTACATCTCGGCACGCTTCGGCCCGGGACCGCGCGACGGCCTGATGACCGGTCTGAACCGGCTCACCGGGCGCTCCATCAGGCTGGTGCGCACGGCGATCGAGGTGGCCGTCGTGGTGACCGGCTTCCTGCTCGGGGGCTCGCTCGGGGCGGGCACCGTGCTGTACGCCCTGGCGATCGGCCCGCTGGCCCAGTTCTTCCTGCGCGTCTTCGACCTCCCGGCGCCGGACGAGGGCACCCCGGATGTTGCCGGCCGGACACCGCAGGAGGCGATACTGCCGCAGTGACAACAGCGACTTCGGGACGCCACCCCTATCTGGACCACCCCTCGCCGATTCCGTTCGCCCACCGCGGCGGGGCGGCGGACGGGATGGAGAACACGGCAGCCGCCTTCCGCCGGGCGGCCGATGCGGGCTACCGCTACTTCGAGACGGATGTTCACACCACCGCGGACGGCCGTCTGGTGGCCTTCCACGACTCCACCCTGGACCGCGTCACCGACGCCCGGGGCCGGATAGCCGAGCTCCCCTGGAGCGAGGTGAGCCGGGCGAGGGTGGCGGGAAGCGAACCGCTGCCGCTCTTCGAGGAGCTGCTGGAGGAGTTCCCCGATGCCCGCTGGAACGTGGACATCAAGGCGGAGCCCGCCCTCGTCCCTCTCATCGAGCTGATCCGCAGGACCGACGCCTGGGACCGGGTGTGCGTGGGGTCGTTCTCGGAGTCGAGGGTGGCCAGGGCGCACCGTCTCGCGGGTCCGCGCCTGGCCACCTCCTACGGCGTGCGCGGCGTGCTCGGCCTGCGGCTGCGTTCGTACGGCATTCCGGCGGCGCTCCGCGCCGGGGCGGTCTGCGCACAGATTCCGGAGAGCCAGAACGGCATCCGGGTGGTCGACCGGAGCTTCGTCCGTACGGCCCACGCACGCGGACTGCAGGTGCATGTCTGGACGGTCAACGAACCGGAACGGATGGCGGCGCTCCTGGACCTCGGGGTGGATGGCATCATGACCGATCACATCGAGACGCTGCGCACGGTGCTGAGCGAGCGGGGGGCCTGGGCCTGACGCCGGGCACGGCCGCGTCCGCACTGCATCAGCGAGGGGGCGCGGCGTGAGCACCGGAACCGCAGAATCGACCGGTCCGGCGGAACGGCCTCCCGGGGCCGCGGACCGCCTTCGGGAACAACGTGGCTGGTATTTCTACGACTTCGCCTGTTCCGTCTACTCCACGAGCGTCCTCACGGTCTTCCTCGGCCCGTACCTGACGTCGATAGCCAAGGCCGCCGCCGACGCGGACGGCTTCGTGCATCCGCTGGGCATACCCGTGCGGGCCGGCTCGCTCTTCGCGTACGCCGTCTCGGTGTCGGTCGTGGTCGCGGTGCTGGTGATGCCGATCGCGGGCGCCGCCGCGGACCGTACGGGGCGCAAGAAGCCGCTGCTCGCGGCGGCGGCGTACGTGGGCGCCACGGCGACCGCCTGCATGTTCTTCCTGGACGGCGAGCGCTACTTGCTGGGCGCGTTCCTGCTCATCGTCGCGAACGCGTCGATCTCCGTGTCGATGGTGCTGTACAACGCCTATCTGCCGCAGATCGCGGCTCCGGAGGAACGCGACGCGGTCTCCTCCCGCGGCTGGGCCTTCGGGTACACCTCGGGCGCGCTCGTCCTCGTCCTGAACCTCGTCCTCTACACGGGCCATGACTCCTTCGGCCTGTCCGAGTCCGACGCGGTACGGATCTGTCTCGCCTCCGCCGGTGTGTGGTGGGGCGCCTTCACCCTCGTACCACTGCGCCGGCTGCGCGACCGACGGGTGGCCCCCGGCGGCGAGGGCGCGGTCGGATCCGGCTGGCGCCAGCTGATGGCGACCCTGCGCGACATGCGCCGCCACCCGCTGACCCTGTCCTTCCTGCTCGCCTACCTCGTCTACAACGACGGCATCCAGACAGTGATCTCCCAGGCCTCGGTGTACGGCTCCGAGGAGCTGGGCCTCGACCAGACGACTCTGATCACCGCGGTGCTCCTCGTACAGGTGCTCGCGGTGGCCGGGGCGCTCGGCATGGGCCGACTCGCCCGGGTGTACGGCGCGAAGCGCACGATTCTCGTCTCGCTGGTCGTCTGGACGCTGATCCTTGCCGCCGCCTATCTGCTGCCGGCCGACGCGCCCGTGTTCTTCTACTCGCTCGCGGCCGCCATCGGCCTGGTTCTGGGCGGCAGCCAGGCGCTCTCGCGCTCCCTGTTCTCGCACCTGGTGCCGCGCGGGAAGGAGGCCGAGTACTTCTCGGCGTACGAGATGAGCGACCGGGGACTCAGCTGGCTGGGCCCCCTGGTCTTCGGTCTCGGCTATCAGCTGACCGGCAGCTACCGGGACGCGCTCCTGTCCCTGGTGATCTTCTTCGCGCTCGGTTCCGTGCTGCTCGCGCGGGTGCCTGTGAGGGCGGCTGTGGCCGCCGCCGGCAATCCTGTGCCGGACCGGATTTAGACGTTGAAGTGAAAGGCCGGTAGTGTACGCCTTTGGCCTGCCCGGAGGACCGTTACTGCGAGCGGTAGAAGCCAAACCGTTGGGTGACAACTTCCACCAGAGGTGACAAACCGGGCACCGATGGGTACTCAACCCAGATACAGCAGCGGCACGACGGGCGACGCATGACCGGAAACGGGAATCTTTACCGCCGACCGGACGTTGACCGGATGACGACGACAGCGACATTTGTCCTGTGGGCGACAAGCCCGGGAGGCACGATTCATGAGTGAGCGAGCTCTCCGCGGCACGCGACTCGTGGTTACCAGCTACGAGACGGACCGCGGCATCGATCTGGCCCCGCGCCAGGCGGTGGAGTACGCATGCCCGAACGGACATCGATTTGAGATGCCGTTCTCGGTAGAGGCGGACATTCCGCCGGAGTGGGAGTGCAAGGCGTGCGGCGCCACGGCACTCCTGGTGGACGGGGATGGCCCCGAGGAGAAGAAGGGCAAGCCTGCGCGTACGCACTGGGACATGCTCATGGAGCGGCGCACCCGCGAGGAGCTGGAGGAAGTGCTGGCCGAGAGGCTGGCGGTCCTGCGCTCCGGCGCCATGAACATTGCCGTGCACCCGCGGGACAGCAGGAAGTCTGCCTGACCGCACCTCACCGCACAGATTCAAGAGCCGCGGGCCGTGACACAGAACATGTGTCACGGCCCGCGGCTCTTTGTCTGCCCGGGGTGCACCCGGAGCTCGCGTGCACCCCGGGCCTCTGGGGCCTCGCCGCACTTCTGTGGGCCGCACGGCCTCAGGAGCCGTACAGCCCACAGAGTTTCAGGGGGACAGCGGCGGCCGGTTCGCTCCGGGACCCTCGTCGGGGCGGGAGCGCGCCTGCGTGCCGTCCTCACGGATGACCTCGCCCTGGACGACCTTCCCGTCCGGTCGGTGCATACGGGCCTGCCGGAAGGCGTCCGACAGACTGCCCGGTCCGGCCGCCCGCATCCGCCGCTCCAGGGAACGCTCCACGTAACGGCCGGCCATCGAGCGGACCGGCGGCAGCAGGAGCAGCAGTCCCGCCGCGTCCGAGATCAGGCCGGGAATCATCAGGAGCAGGCCGGCCAGCATCAGGAAGCCGTTGCCCTTGCTGCCCGACGGGGCGGCGGCCGGGGTCGCCGTCGCGCCCGGCTGCCCGGGCATCTGCTGGAAGGTCTCGGTGAGGGTGCGCATGGCACGCCGCCCCGCCCGCTTGATCACCACGGCCCCGAGCACGGCGCCGGCGACCAGGAGCAGCAGCACGGTGAACCCGCTCGCCGCTTCGGCCACCACGGTCAGCAGCCAGATCTCCAGCACCAGCCAGGCCGCGAGGCCCAGGGGCAGGAAGGTACGGGCGCGTGAGCGCCGTGGACGGTTCGGAGGCGGTGTGCCGGTCGTCATGCACCCAGTGTGCCTGTACGGGCGTGCAAGCGGCATAAGGGGGTGATCATGGTGCCGGGCCGACCGCGGGCCTGGAGGTCAGGAGGGCCTGCGGCCCAGGACCTTGTTCGCCCGGGTGGTGATTCCCCATCCGGTGACCCGCCACAGCGCCTCGACGAGGATGTCCCGGCTCATCTTGGAGTCGCCGATCTCCCGCTCCATGAAGGTGATCGGCACCTCGACCACGTGGTAGCCCGCCTCGACCGCCCGACGGGCCAGGTCGACCTGGAAGCAGTAGCCCTGCGAGGCGACCTCTTCGAGGCCGAGGCCGTCGAGGGTCGGGGTGCGGAAGGCGCGGTAGCCGCCGGTGACGTCGCGCACCGAGAGGCCGAGGAGCATCCGGGAGTAGAGGCTGCCGCCGCGGGAGATCATCTCGCGATGCCTGGGCCAGTTGACCACCCGGCCGCCGGGCACCCAGCGCGATCCGAGGACGAGATCGGCGCCCTTCAGCGCTGTCAGGAGCCGGGGAAGCTCCTCGGGCTGGTGGGAGCCGTCCGCGTCCATCTCGACCAGAACGCCGTAGCCGTTCTCGGAGCCCCAGCGGAAGCCCGCCAGATAGGCGGCCCCGAGCCCTTCCTTGCCCTTGCGGTGCAGGACGTGCACCTGCTCGTCGCCCGCCGCGAGCTCGTCGGCGACCTTGCCGGTGCCGTCGGGGCTGTTGTCGTCGGCGACCAGGATGTCCGCTTCCGGAACGGCGGCGCGCACCCTGGCGACGATCAGCTTGATGTTCTCGGCCTCGTTGTAGGTCGGAATGATCACCAAGACTCTGCCGAGCGGGCCGAACTGCCTCTGACCGCCGTCGTTCACTACTGCCCCTTAAAGTCCGTACGCAGGTGCACACCATATCCAGCGCGCCGCGGCCGGACTCCGACGCGGTCACGAGGTGACACGCGAGGCGCCCCCGCGGGACCGGACAGAAGCGTGGAACTGCGGACAGAACTGCGGATCGGGGCCCGGCGTCCTTCGGGCCGACCTGGGACCCGCTGGCTGCGGGTCGACCGAATGCCGTTGTCTACTGAACCTCCGGGCCCCACCCGGGTCGCACCCGCCGTCCGGCCGAAACCTTCCCTCGCCCCCGAGGCGCGGGCGCTGAACCTGGCTGTCAGTGGTGGTGCGCCGGTGCGGCACACCACCCCATGACCCAGCGGCGTTCGACGACTGCGTGGAGGTTTGACCGGGCGGACGTCCAGTGGTGGACCCGGCCGAACCTACCGGCCCGTGGGCGCTGTCTGTCAACAGCCGTTTGACCTGCGGCTTTTACCTAAAACGCCTGGTCAGTGCCGAGGGCCCACAGGTCGCGGCAGAGTGCGCGCAACTTCGATCGGCGGTACGAAACGCAGCGACGTCACTCGTTCGGCCTTACGTAGACAGTTTGTCCGAAGACCACGGTGCGCAGGCATACGGGAAGCTCACTCCCGGGAGTGAGATCGGGCAGGCCAGGGGTGCCGGAACGGGGGTCGGTCGACCAACGGGAGACCCTGTCGTCGGGGGCCTGGACCACCAGCTCACCGGTACGCCAGACGGCGTAGTCGGCAGGTGCACCGGGGACGAGGACTCCCGCGTCGTCGCGGCCGACCGCCCGCCAGCCACCGCGGGTGTGGGCCGTGAAGCCCGCCCGTACGGAGATGCGGTGCTCCGGCGTCCGGTGGAAGGCCGCGGCGCGCACGGTCCCCCACGGGTCCAAAGGGGTGACCGGGCTGTCCGAGCCGAAGGCGAGGGGCACACCGGCACGCAGGAGTGCCGCGTACGGGTTGAGCGTGCCGGCCCGCTCGGCACCCAGCCGCCCGGCGTACATACCGTCCGGGCCGCCCCAGGCGGCGTCGAAGGCGGGCTGGACGGATGCGGTGAGTCCCAGCTCGGCAAAAGCGGCGATGGTCTCGGGGGTGAGCATCTCGGCGTGTTCCACCCGGTGCCTGGCGGCGCGGATCCGGGCGAGTCCGAGAGCCTCGGAGGCGGCCCGTACGCCCGCCACCACCGCGGAGACCGCGGCGTCGCCGATGGCGTGGAACCCCGCCTGCAGTCCCGCCTCGGTGCAGGCCGTGACATGCGCGGCGATCTGCGCCGCGTCCAGGTGGGCGGTGCCGGTGTGGGGCGCGTCGGCGTACGGCTCGTGGAGGAAGGCGGTGTGCGAGCCCAGGGACCCGTCGACGAAGAGGTCCCCTGCCGCGCCGACGGCTCCGAGCTCCTGGATCCGGGCGGCACCCTTCGCGTCCTCGATCCGCTCGGCCCAGTATCCGAAGACCCGGGGGCCCGACTGTTCGGCGGCGATCTTCAGCAGCGCGGTGAAGTCCTCCTCGTCCGAGATGTCGGGGCCGGCGCACTCGTGCACCGTCCCGATACCGAGCGAGGCCGCCTGCGCGAGCGCGGCACGCTGGGCCTCGGCACGCTGCTGCGGAGTGATAGCGCCGTGGGCCGCGGCGCGCACCGCGTGGTGGGCGGCGCCCGTCAGTGGAGCATCGGGGTGGTAGCCGGTGAGCGCGGTGACGCCGGGGACGAGGTCCAGGAGCGCCGTGGTGACCACTGCGGAGTGCACATCGACACGGGGCAGGTAGACCGGCAGCCCGGCGGCCGCCGCGTCGAGTTCCGCGCGCGAGGGGGGCCGCTGTTCGGGCCAGCGCGTCGCGTCCCAGCCATGACCGAGGACGACCCGCTCCCCCGGGTGGCTGTTCACGTACGCACGCACGAGCCCGAGGGCGTCGGCGAGCGTGCGCGCGCCCGAGAGGTCCAGCCCCGTGAGGGCGAGCCCGGTCGACGTGGTGTGGACGTGGGAGTCGGTGAACGCCGGGGTGACCAGGGCCCCTTCCAGGTCGATCACCTCGTCGACGCCGCTCGCGAAGGCGTCGGCAGCCCCTTCGGAGCCCACCCAGGCGACATGCCCGCGTTCGACGACCATCGCGGTCGCGAAGGGGTCGGCGGGGCTGTGGACGTCTCCACCGCGCAGCAGCACGGTGCGGTGGTCGCTCTGAAGGGCGGTGCTCTCGGTCATGGGACCAGTCTCGCGCCTGCCCGGACCGCTTCGGTCCGCGCCCCCCTCGACCGAGGGCCGCGCTCCCCTCGACGAAGGGCAGCACCTTCCCCGGCGGAGGGCAGCACTCCCGAGCCCCGCGCGCCTCAGATACGCGGAGGGCGGGCCTCGTACGGCGTGGAGAGGGCGACGGTCGTACGGGTGGAGACACCGGCCAGCGAACGGATCCGGGTCAGCAGGTGCTCCAGCTCCAGGGGAGTGGCGACCCGCACCTTGAGGATGTAGTTCTCGTCGCCCGCGACGCTGTGGCAGGCCTCGAGCTCAGGGACACCGGCGAGACGTTCGGCGATGTCGTCGGGCGCGCTCGGATCGAACGGCTTCACCGAGATGAACGCGGTGAGGGGCAGGCCGACGGCTTCGGGATCGACGACCGCGGCATAGCCGCGGATCACCCCGCGCTGCTCCAGCCTGCGGACACGCTGATGAACGGCCGAGGTGGACAGGCCCGTGGCCTTGCCCAGGTCGGTGTAGCTCATCCGCCCGTCCTTGACGAGCAACTCCACGATCTGACGGTCCAGCTCCTCCATGCGGATCAACCTATGGCCCCAGGTCCCTCCAAGCACAGTCGTGGAGGCTCCGGAACTGCACGTTCGGGGGCCATGTGACGAATGCCACAGGTTTACGGGTGGGTAGCCGACGGCCTCGCGGTTACCGCCCACTTCCGACGGGAAGTGCTTGCTGTGGTCGAGGCCGTGGCGCCTTGCCGGCCCACCCGAGGGGGGAACAACCCATGCAGAGCCTGAAGCTCACCGGACGTACCGAACCGGAGCCCGTCGATTCCGACGAGGACACCGCTCCCGACGCGTACGACACATTCGAGATGTACCGGGTGATCTGCCCGGACTGCTCCCAGCCGATCGCCCTGCTGGCGGACGAGGACGTCCTGCCCGAGCACGCGCTGTGCCCCACCCCGTGGAATCCGTTCGTCCTCACCGTGTGCGCGGGCACGAGCCGTGCCGCCGCGGACGCGCGTCCGGCCGATGAGTCCCTCGATGCCCAGGAGCAGGAGACAGCACTGCTGCTGACACTCCCTCAGGGGCTCGACTGGCGGATGCAGCCCTTCTCGCACGCCGGCGGTCCCGGATCCCGCCCCCTGCGGGTACCGCAGATGCGGCGAGACGCCGCCTGACGTTCCCTGCGCGTCGTACATCTGTGCCGCACCACGACGGCATGCCGTCGTGGTGCGGACGGTTCCACCGGCCGGTTCCTGCGCCTGTACAGCCCGGACATCCCCGGGGGCAATCGCACGCGCCCTCCGGGGCCCGTGCACCCGAGGAACGGGCGCACGAATCGCCCGGACAGTGACCCGGCACCCTGCCCGGGCGTTGTTTCTGTATGAGCATGCTGCACTCGACAGCCGGACCGGTTCGCCGCCGCCTGACCGCTCCGACGCCCGAAGAATCGGTTCCTCAGCCCGGCCCCGCGTCCCGGGAGGCGGCACAGCAGCCCGTGCCGCACACGACCGACCCGCCCATCTACCGGGCGATGCTGCGCCATTGGGAGAGTACGGGCCGGACGCTGCCGGGCCGCCAGGACCAGGAGTGGAACCGGATCATGACGACGCCGGTGTGGTCGGACCGGCCCGTACGGATCAGCGCGTCTCGGGACCCGCGAGATGGCGGGCGATGACCATGCGCTGGATCTGATTGGTGCCCTCGACGATCTGCAGCACCTTGGCCTCACGCATCAGGCGCTCGACGGGGAAGTCGAGGGTGTAGCCGTAGCCCCCGAGCACCTGGACGGCGTCGGTGGTCACCCGCATGGCCGCGTCGGTGCAGAACAGCTTCGCCATCGCCGCCTGCCGTGAGAACGGCAGGCCCGCGTCGCGCAGGCGCGCCGCCTCCAGGTAGAGCGCCCGTCCGGCCTCGATCTGGGTGGCCATGTCGGCGAGCATGAAGCGCAGTCCCTGGAAGTCCGCGATGGGACGGCCGAACTGGCGTCGCCCCGTCGCGTATCCGACGGCCTCGTCCAGGGCCGCCTGGGCGACCCCGATGGCGCAGGCGGCGATCCCGAGCCGCCCCGAGTCGAGCGCGGACAGGGCGATGGCGAAGCCCTGCCCCTCGTCACCGATACGGCGGTCGCCGGAGATCCGTACACCGTCGAAGTGCAGCTGGGCGGTCGGTGAGCCCTTCATGCCCATCTTCTTCTCGGGTACGGCCGCGTTGAGCCCCTCCGCGTCCCCCGGGACGAGGAACGCGGTGATCCCGCGGGCGCCCTCCGCCCCGGTCCTTGCCAGCACCGTGTAGAAGTCGGCGATGCCGCCGTGCGTGATCCAGGCCTTGGTGCCGGTGAGCACCCAGTCGTCGCCGTCCCGTACCGCCTTCGTGCGCAGCGAGGCGGCGTCGGAGCCCGAGGCGGGCTCGGAGAGGCAGTAGGCGCCCAGCAGACCGCCCGAGAGCATCGCCGGGAGGTGGGTGGCCTGCTGCTCCTTGGTGCCGTATCCGGCGAGCGCGTGGCAGGCCAGGGAGTGGACGCTGACGCCGAGCCCGACGGTGAGTCTGGCCGCGGCCAGTTCCTCCAGCACCTGGAGGTACACCTCGTACGGCTGGTCGCCACCGCCGTGTGCGGAGTCGTACGGCAGTCCGAGCAGTCCGGACTCGGAGAGCAGGGTGAAGACCACGCGCGGGAAATGGCCCGCTTCCTCCTCCTCCGCCGCCCTGGGAGTGATCTCCTTGGACACGATGTCGCGGACCAGCTCGATGAGCTGCCGGGACTCCTCGGTGGGCAGGCGGCGTTCCACCGGCTGCGGGGCACTGTCGGACATGACGGCGCTCTCCTCCCTGTCGGGCGTTGCGGCGGTCGCGCGCGCGGGGTGTGAGCGGCGCCGCCGGGTGGTCCCGGGCGATGCCCGGAAATCTATGACTCCCCAGCCGATCCTGCCTTCTCGGATCACGAGAGGCGCTGGCCAGCGGCTGTGGCGCGTTGAGTATGCCCGATCGGAGCGCTTGCGTCACCGGGTACCTGGCGTCCTTGATCAGGGAAATTGGTCCGAACCATTGACCCAACTGGTCTAGTCCATCTACGGTTCCCCCACTGCTTATCGCGTCCATGCCAAAGCATGGATTCGGTCCGCACCCCCACACGTCAAGCCCTCCCCCACGAGGAGCCACAATGACCGGACTTCACCGTCCACGCGCCCGCTTCCGGGCGCTCGCAGCGACCGTCTGTACCGCCGCGCTCGGAGCCGCCCTTCTCGGCGTCACCGGTATGTCGTCGGCAGGTGCGGCCCCCACCGCCTCCGCACCTGCAGCCGCCGAGGCCGCCCCCTCCGCCGCCGGCGGCAAGGTGGTCGGATACTTCACCAACTGGGGTGTCTACGAGCGCAATTACCACGTCAAGAACATCGAGACGTCCGGCTCGGCCGACAAACTCACGCACATCAATTACGCCTTCGGCAACGTCCAGGGCGGCAAGTGCACCATCGGCGACAGCTACGCCGACTACGAGAAGGCGTACACGGCCGACCAGTCCGTCGACGGCGTCGCGGACACCTGGGACCAGGAACTGCGCGGCAACTTCAACCAGTTGCGCAAGCTGAAGAAGCTGCACCCGGACCTGAAGATCATCTGGTCCTTCGGCGGCTGGACCTGGTCCGGCGGGTTCGGTGAGGCCGCGCAGAATCCGGCCGCCTTCGCCGAGTCCTGCTACAACCTGGTCGAGGACCCCCGCTGGGCCGACGTCTTCGACGGCATCGACATCGACTGGGAGTACCCGAACGCCTGCGGCCTGAGCTGCGACACCAGCGGGCGTGACGCCTACGGCAACCTTCTGTCCGCGCTGCGCACCAAGTTCGGCACCGGCAACCTGATCACCTCGGCGATCACGGCCGACGGCTCGGACGGCGGCAAGATCGACGCCGTGGACTACGCCGGTGCGGCGAAGTACCTCGACTGGTACAACCCGATGACGTACGACTTCTTCGGCGCGTTCGCGGCCAAGGGGCCGACCGCCCCGCACTCCCCGCTGACCTCCTACCCGGGCATCCCGACGGAGGGCTTCAACAGCGACGCGGCCATCTCCAAGCTCAAGGGCCTGGGCATCCCCTCGGAGAAGCTGCTGCTGGGCATCGGCTTCTACGGCCGCGGCTGGACGGGCGTCACGCAGTCGGAGCCCGGCGGCACGGCCACCGGGGCCGCCCCGGGGACGTACGAGGCGGGCATGGAGGACTACAAGGTCCTGAAGAACACCTGCCCGGCCACGGGCACGGTCGCCGGCACCGCGTACGCCCACTGCGGCACCAACTGGTGGAGCTACGACACCCCGGCCACCATTGCCACGAAGATGGCCTACAAGAACCAGCAGGGCCTGGGAGGCACCTTCTTCTGGGAGCTCAGCGGTGACACCACGAACGGCGAGCTGATCAAGGCGATCAACTAGCCGCGACGGGGTAGACGCACGACAGGGCGGGCGAGGGGCGGGGTGCCGGGCGGGCGCCTCGCCCCTCTCGCGCGCCCCCGCGCCGCGATCGTCCGCGTCACATGAGTCCGGCCTGGGTGACGAACATGGCGAGCACGACCACGAGCGTCCAGCCCAGGATGTGCTCCAGCACCTTCGGCCCGTCCTTGGGGCCGCCCGTGCGGGCGCGGCGGGCGTGGGTCGTGGTCTCGGCTGCGGTCGCGCTCATGGCATCTCGCTCGGTCGTTCGGCAGTGGTCGTCCCCCGTGACCCGACCACAGTGCCAGCGCGGCCGGATCACGGGTAGAGACCCGGATCACTCCCCCACGGCCCGAGGGCCGCGCGTGCGGCGGCCCTCCGTCCCGAATCCCCGCTGCCGTACGGGATCCGGGACGGGGCGGGCTCGGAGGGAGCGTGCCGACTGTGCGGGACACCACACGGCACCTCGGCGCCGGAGCAGGTCCCCGAGCGCGAGGACCTTCGCGGTCCGCACGGCCTGCGGCTCACACGGCTGAATCGGTGCCGAGTCCCGTCCGCGTCCGTTCCGGCCCGCCCGGGTCCTGATCCTTGCATTTTCGCCATATCTGCTTACAGATCGGCCCGGAAACGGCAGACTGCACAGTGCGTGGGATGCCTTGGGGGGTGCCTGTGAGCCGTGCACTGTCACGTCTGCGTCCGGCCGGCGCACCGAGTGCGCCACGTGTGCGACCGGAAGACGTCAACGACATCTACCAGTACAGGATCGCGGCGCCATGACCTCTGCGACAGTCGACTTCTTCATCAGCTACACAGGTGTCAACGCGGACTGGGCGGCGTGGATCAACGACGCCCTCGAGGACGCCGGCTACCGGACCGTTGTCCAGTTGCTGGACTTCACGGCGGGCGGGAACTTCGTCGCCGACATGGACATGGCCCTGCACAACGCCGAACGGATCATCCTCGTCCTCTCCCCCGCCTTCCTGAAGTCCGGGATGACGAGCGCCGAGTGGACGGCTGTCTTCAGGCGGGATCCCGACGGCTCGCGCCGCCTGATCGTCCCGGTGATGGTGGAGCCCACGTCGGTCGAGGGACTGCTCGGTCCCCGCACGCGCATCTCGCTTGTCGGGCTGGACTCGGACACCGCCCGTCGCACCCTTCTGGACGGCCTGCGGCCCGCCCGCTCCCGCCCCCGTTCCCGCGCTCCCTTCCCGGGTGCTCGATGACAGTCGACTTCTTCATCTCCTACGCCGACGACGACCTCACCTGGGCCGAATGGATCGGCTGGCAACTGGAGAACGAGGGATACACCGTCCGCCTGGGGGCCTGGGACCATGAGATCGCCGGGGGCAACAGCGTGCTGGCACGTGACCGGGACCTCCAGGTGGCGAAGCGGCTGATCGCCGTTGTTTCGCCCTCCTACCGCCTCTCGCCGCAGAGCAGCGCGGAGTGGTCGTCCTTCCTGCGTGACGACCCGTCCGGTGAAGGCCTCACCGTCGTTCCGGTGCAGGTCGAGCCTGTCTCTCGAAGTGCGTTGCTGGGCAATCTCACCCCCGTGGTCCTGCACGGCCTGTCCGAGAAGCAGGCTTCGGCCGCACTCGGAGAAGCCGTCACCCGGACACGCCTCAAGCCCTCCCAGGAACCGGGATTCCCGGGACGCGGGGCACCGCAGTTCCCCCGGCGCGGCATTCCTGCCCGCATGCGCGCCGACACGAAGTTCCTACTGGCCCTGCTGCTCTTCGACGGCGCCTTCTTCTTGTACGGCGCAACCAGTTACAACGGTGACGGGGGCAGCGGCGACCTGAAGCGGGCGGTCTTCGCGATCGTGGCGTTCGTCTTCACCATCGGCACTGTCAAACGATGGTTCACACGCCGCTTTTGACCCCGGATCGACCGCGTACGGCGGCGTGGCGATCGGATCACCTGGGATCCCGGCTCTATTCCGCGGAGGGCAGGATACGAATCAGCGCACCGTCTTCGGAGTAGTACGAGTACTCACCGAGCGGGATACCGCAGTCGCCCCGTTCATCGGTGAAGGAAATCTGATCCCCGGTTCGTGGATCGATCACCACCAACTGGCCGTTCGCCTTTACGGCCACACCTGAGGCGTTCGCCGCGCACACCTCGATGCCGGGCAGGCTCCACAGCTTCTTCCCGTCGGCCAGGGAGACACCCAGGTCCTTCTGCACTTCAGGGCCCAGCCCGTCCTTGTTGACGGCCGCCAGATCAGGGATCACCACGACACCGGCCTTCTCGGCGAGGGTCACCTGCTGACTGACCGGCCCGGTGTACGACGTTCCCTTGATCTCCCAATTCACCTTGCCGTCGGCCAGTGACCGGGACTGCAGCGCAAAGGACATCGGGCTGCCGGAGATGCGGCGGGCGAGGAAGAGAGTGGACCCGTCGGCCGAGGTGGCGAACTCTCCTGGCACATCGGACAGGTCGGAGATGATGTCGTGGTCCGGGAAAGAGAAAAGTTCTCGCCCGGTTGCCGGATCGGTGACCGGTACCGAGTCCATCCCGTTCAAGCAGTTGGCGCACACCCCGTCGTACACCAGGATGGTGTTTCCTACAGCACGGGGAAAGATCCCGTACCCGAGCGCCCGCGAGGTGCCGTCGGTGAGACTGACGACCCATTCGCCATAGGCCAGCCACTTCTCGTTCTTGGTCACCGTGGCGTCCTCCGCGTACTGGCAGCCCGCGAACTCGTCAGAATCAGCGACGAGCGGCCTGCGCCACCGCTCCTTGTACGTCTTCGCGTCGGTGGCGACGATCGACAGCGACTGGCTCGCCGGTTCCAGACCGGCGGCCGGCTTGTCCGTGACCTGGGCCCAGATCAGCGCACCCGAATCAGCCGCCGAACCGATGACGCCGAGGACACAGCCACCCGCGAATTCCGTGACACTCGACCGCGCGATTTCTTTCCCGTCCGCCGCATGGGTGATGATGTTCTCATCACCGACGGACACGAAGAAATTATGGGCCGGATGAACCTGCTTGACGTCATCGAGCACAGCGGATTCCGCGAACAATGCTTCTCCGCCGGATCCGGAATTACCCGCGCCCCCGGAGCCTTCGGAATCCTCGGATGCACCGGACGTCGTCCCGGAAGAGGCGGAATCCGCAGTCGGAGGACTCTTGTCGCCCTCCTCCTGGGAGCCACATGAAACCAAGAGGAGAAGTGCTGCCACAACGACAGGAATAGTTCTTTTGTGTGCCACTGCGGCACTCTAGCAGTGCAACTGGGCGGACGTGCAGGAAAGTTCAAAGTTCACTTTCCATGACGCCACACCGATCACGATGCCTTTTACATCCGGCGGAAAATGGTGCTGGAGTTACGCCCGGGTCACGCGGGGCCCTTGGGGCATTCGGGTTTCTCGCGCTGCCCGAATTCAATCCGCACGGCCTGCGCCACAAATCAAGCACTGTGAGAGTCAAGGTGACGGCGGGCCGGTACGGCCACCTCGCCCTGGACGGCCGGGAGCGCTGCCGTCAGGTCGTCGAGGCGGCCGTACGCCTCACCTCTCAGACCAGGCCCAGCGACCTCAGAACCCGCCGCTGACTCGATGTCGGGTCCGTCGGCCAGTAGACGTAGCAGACGCCGCCCGTACCGCTCCTGACCGCGCCGTTCGCGTCGTAGCGCTTCGTCCGCAGCCAGATATTTTCCCACTCGCGCCGAAGGTAGACGCGGCGCACGGCCCCGTTGTCCGGCGAGGCGGGGTCGTTGGCGATCCCATCGCCGTCGGCCGTGAAGCCGATGACGGTCATCAGATGGCCGGAGGTGCCGTAGCCCGCCCCGGTCAGCTCCGTCTTGAGGAACGACTGGGACGTTATGACCGGGACGCCGGCACCGACCAGCTTCTCCAGGTCCTCGAGCGACCCCAGCCGCGTGACGACCGCGTTCATGTCCTTGTACGTGGCCGCGTAGGCGGCGTTGAAGGGCCAGTTGCCGCAGCCGTCGTACTGGTAGTCGAAGGTGTAGCGGGCCGCGTGGCAGACCTGGGGGTCGGCGAGGCCCGGCTTGACCCAGGACAGGTCGTCCGCGGTGGGCTTGCGTCCCCAGTACTCGATGATCATCTGCGAGGAGGTGGGGCTGCACCAGGCCTCGCCGCCGTTGTCGTACTCGGGGTACTGCCCCACGTGGACGTTCTGCGAGTAGCGGGGCACCGGCAGCTCGCGGACGAGCCCGGGCGCGGCAGCCGGGACGGTGAAGCGGTCCGGGACGTCCGAGGCCATCGCGCCGACGCGGTGGACCGTGGGCGTGAGGCGGCTGCCCGGGGTCCGGTGGAGGGTGAGCCGGAGCCGGTACGAGACCAGGCGCAGCCCGCTCGCGGCGTCGTCCACCGAGAAGGTGTCGGTCCAGACCGTGCTTCTGCCGTCGGTCTGGTCGTCGACGGAGGTCCGCCGGATGTCGGTGTCGCCCGAGGCCCAACGGCCCATCACGTACCAGGGGGTGTCGGTCCCGTCCGAGTACCGGCCGCGCAGCTCGACCTGGATCCATGTACCGGCCGGGGTGCGGGCGTTCCAGGAGGCGATCACCTCGGTGGCCGGCACCGTGGAGCGGTGGACGGGTGAGGTCCAGGTCGCGTACTCCCAGGTGGTGGTCCTGCCGGTGTGCGGGTCGGCGTAGTCGGTGGTCCCGGCGGGGGCCGAGATCACCAGCCCCGGCCTGCGGCCGGCGACGGCGCGCGTGCCCTCGGAGGAACCGAAGCGCCAGTCGGTGTAGGTGTTCCAGAATCGGTTGTCGACGAGCGAGGTGACCGCCGGGGTGGGAGAGGTGCGGGCGGGAGCGGCTGCCGCGGAGCCTGCGGCGGACACCGCACCTGCCCCGGCCGCGAGCGCGGCGGTCAGCACGGTTCTGCGCGAAGTCGGTCTGGTCATGGGCGAGACCCCCTGTCGTGAGCGGATATGGGGCTGCGGATGCCGATCGGTGCGCCAACTATTGCGGGTCCGGACCGGATCCGGCCAGCGATTCGCGCCGCGTCGCGTGATCAATATTGGTCTGGTCCACTGGCGTGACCTGCGAGGGCTCGGGCCGGCTGCGGGGCGTCGCCTAGGCTGGAGACATGAACGACCTGGCGGACCACGCCCGCCGCCTGCGCTCCCTTGCCCCCTCCTGCGGGCCGGTGCGGCTGATCGCGGTCGACGGCCACGCGGGCTCGGGCAAGACGACCTTCGCGGGCCGGCTCGCCGCGGCTCTGGACGACGCCCCCGTGCTGCATCTGGACGACCTCGCCACCCATGACGAGCTCTTCGCCTGGACCGACCGGCTGCGGGCGCAGGTCCTCGGCCCGCTCTCGCGCGGGGAGACGGCGCACTACACCCCGTACGACTGGACCGGCCGGCGCTTCGGGCCGCCGCGGGCGCTGGCGCCCGCCCCGGTGATGCTGATCGAGGGGGTGGGCGCGGGCCGGACCGCGGTGCGTCCGTTCCTCGCGGGGCTGCTGTGGCTCGAAGGGGACAGCGACAGGTCCTGGGAGCGGGGCCGTCGCCGCGACGGCCCCGCTCTCTCGGAGTTCTGGGACGGCTGGACCGTCGCGGAACTCGAGCATTTCGCCGACGATCCCTCGTACCCCTTCGCGGATGCGCTGATACGGCAGTTGCCCGAGGGGTACGCGTGGCTGGAAGCGCCTCACGCGACAGCGGGAACGAGTCGCATCATCACGCACAGTGAAGGTTGAGGGTCGCCATACCGAGCAGTCGGAATTCGCTCCCGGAGTGCTCCAACTCGGCTTGACCGAGGGGCCGTACAGGTCTTACGTTCTCAATGTGCGGCTTTTCGGAGCCCTCACAGACGCGGAGCCCCCGGTTGTTCCCCCGTGATCGGGGGCTTCGTTCTGCCCTCGGGCACCCTTTCCCGCCGCCCGGTGGCGCGTTCCGCTCACACTCGGTCACGACCCCGATGCGCCGGTAACGCCCTTCGCCGCTCACTCCCTGTGCAGGTACGATGCATCTCGGTGCGGTCAATTCCCGTCCCCGACACAGTGATTCGGCACGCTCCGATGGGCATGCTGTGCGGGCGGGACATTCTGGGGGCACGGTTTGTGGGGGACCTGATGGACATCGGCACGCAGGGCGCACAAGCCCCCGCCGACCTTGCCTGGCTGCGCGGCGTGGACGCCTACACAATGGGCGCCTACCCGCAGGCCGAAGAGGAATTCAGAACGGCGGTGCGCTTCGATCCCGGCATGGCGGACGGCTGGCTCGGCCTCCATGCGCTGCGGATCGACACCACCACCGCACTCTTACGCATGTACCGCCATCGAGACCGGTTCGGTGAGCAACGGGCGCGCCACCGGCGCACGCTCAACTCCTGGTACTGGCTGGGCTGGTGGGTGCAACCGGTGCTGGAGAGCCCGCGCGACCTGCTCCTCGCGCACGCCTCGCACTGGCTGGACGGCCGCCACGTACCCGAGCTGGACCGGGCGCTCGCGGGCCTCCCCCCGATCGACACGGATCCGCACGTGCGGTTCCTCCACGCGTGCCGCGCCTACCTGGTCAAGGACTGGGAGCAACTCGTACGCACCACGGAGCAGTTGGTCGACGATCCGCTGCTCGGCATCGAGGCCGGGCTCTTCGGCGGCATGGCTCGGGTGCGCCTGGAGATGTACGGGCACGCGGAGCCGCTGCTGTCCGCGGCCCTGATGCGCTGCCGCAGCGAGCAGCCGCAGCGCAAGGAGCTGCGCTACTGGCTCGCGCGGGCCCATGAGGGCACCGGGCGCAGCGCGGCGGCGCTGCCGCTGTACCGGGCGGTGCATCGCGTGGATCCGGCTTTCATGGACACCTCGGCCCGTCTCGCGGCCATCTCCGAGGGAGACGGGTACGACGAGGCGGCCGATCTGGCCGCGGTGTCGATGGCGGGCTTCGGACCGGACGGAACGGGCACGGAGGCCCAGGCCGACGGGGACTCGCTGCTGGGCACCGATCTGGTGGACGGGCGCGAACCCTGGCTCGGCGGGGACCCGCAGGACCTGCCGGGGGCCGGTGCGGCGCCGCGTGCCGACGGGGTGAGGGAGAAGTCTGCGGGACAGCCGGCGCCTGCCGCCTTCCCGTCGGGGCCGAGCGATCCGGGGCTGCTCGCCGAGGCCTTGGCGGAGCTGGAGCGCATGGTGGGCCTCGAACCTGTGAAGCGCCAGGTCAAGGCCCTGTCCGCGCAGCTCAACATGGCGCGGCTCCGCGCCGAGCAGGGTCTTCCCGTCCAGCCGCCGAAGCGTCACTTCGTCTTCTCCGGCCCGTCCGGGACGGGCAAGACCACGGTCGCTCGCATTCTCGGCCGGGTGTTCTACGCGCTCGGGCTCCTGGGTGGTGACCATCTGGTGGAGGCCCAGCGGTCCGACCTCGTCGGTGAGTTCCTCGGGCAGACGGCCGTGAAGGCCAATGAGCTGATCGACTCGGCGCTCGGCGGGGTGCTCTTCGTGGATGAGGCGTACAGCCTCTCCAACTCCGGTTACAGCAAGGGCGACGCGTACGGCGACGAAGCCCTGCAGGTCCTGCTCAAGCGGGCCGAGGACAACAGGGACCATCTCGTCGTCATCCTCGCGGGCTACCCGGAAGGCATGGACCGGCTGCTCTCCACCAATCCGGGCCTCTCCTCACGCTTCACGACCCGGGTGGACTTCCCCAGCTACCGCCCTCTGGAGCTCACCGCGATCGGCGGGGTGCTGGCCGCCGAGAACGGCGACGTGTGGGACGAGGAGTCCCTGGACGAGCTGCGCAGCATCAGCGGGCACGTGGTCGACCAGGGCTGGATCGACGAGCTGGGCAACGGCCGCTTCCTCCGCACGCTGTACGAGAAGAGCTGCGCCTACCGCGATCTGCGGCTCTCCGGCTACGCGGTCGCGCCGACCCGGGACGATCTGGCCACGCTCCGGCTGCCGGACCTGATGCAGGCGTACGGCGAAGTGCTCTCCGGGCGGGGACCTGTGGACCGCGGGAAGCCGGAGCCCGGGACGGTGTGAGAAGCAGGCCGGCGCCGGGCGGGGTGTACCCGCCCGGCGCCGATCCGGTTCTGTTCAGTGGTGACCGACCTGTCAGCCCAGTGGGGCCATGGCCTTGTGCTCCGTCGGCACCTTCACCGTGCGGCGGGGCACCGAGACGCGGTGCGCCGGGTCCCGGACCTCGCCGACGAGCATTTCCAGGACGTCCTCCATGGCGACCAGGCCGAGCACCTTGCCCGTGGCGTCGGCGACCTGGGCCAGGTGCGTCGCGGCGCGGCGCATCACGGTCAGGGCGTCGTCCAGCGGGAGTTCCGCCCGCACGGTCGCCATCGGGCGCCAGATCTGCTGCGGGACGGCCCGCTCGCCGTCCTCCAGCTCGAGGACGTCCTTGACGTGCAGATAGCCCATGAAGGGGCCGCCGCCCTCCGCACGGACGGGAAAGCGCGAGAAGCCGGTCCGTACGGTCAGCTCCTCGACCTGGCGCGGGGTGACGGACGGGTCCACCGTCACCAGGGACGCCCGGTCGAGAAGCACGTCCGTGACGGGCCGGCTGCCCATCTCCAGTGCGTCCCCGAGCCGTTCCTGCGCCTCGGGTTCGAGCAGTCCGGCCTGTCCGGAGTCCTCCACCAGGCGGTTGAGCTGTTCGCTGGTGAAGACGGCCTCGACCTCGTCCTTCGGCTCGACCTTGAAGAGCCGGAGCACGAGCCGGGCACAGGCTCCGAGCGCCGAGGTGACCGGCCGGCAGAGCCGGGCGAAGCCGACCAGGCCGGGGCTGAGCCACATCGCGGTCTTCTCGGGAGCGGCCATCGCCAGGTTCTTCGGGACCATTTCGCCGATGACGAGATGGAGGAAGATCACGGAGACGAGGGCCAGGGCGTAGCCGAGGGGGTGAATGAGCCCCTCGGGCATGTGCACCGCGTGGAAGACCGGCTCCAGGAGGTGGGCGACGGTCGGCTCGGCGACGGCGCCGAGGGTGAGCGAGCAGACCGTGATGCCGAACTGCGCGGCGGCCATCATCTGCGGCAGGTTCTCCAGGCCGTAGAGCACCTGTCCCGCCCTGCTCGATCCGTTGGCGGCCAGGGGTTCGATCTGACTGCGACGCACGGACACCAGAGCGAATTCGGCGCCGACGAAGAAGCCGTTCGCCAGCACCAGGAGTCCGGCGAAGAGCAACTGGACGAGACTCATCGCACAGCCTCCACCAGCGCACGGACGGGCTCCTGCGCCGCCGGTTCCGCCGCGCCCGTCAGCCGGACGAAGCGGACCTGCTCGGCGCGGTAGTGGCCGACCTGGCGGACGGAGATCCGCCAGCCGGGCAGCTCGGCCCGGTCACCGGGAGCGGGGATGCGTCCCAGCAGGTCGGCGACCAGTCCTGCCACGGTCTCGTACGGCCCTTCGGGCACGTCGAGGCCTATCCGCAGCAGGGTCAGTACCCGGCAGCTTCCCTCCACGTCCCAGCCGGGACGTCCGTCGTCGGCGACGACGGACGTCAGCTCGGGGCGGTCGGCGCCTTCCGCGTCGTGCTCGTCCCTCACCTCGCCGACGAGTTCCTCGATGATGTCCTCGAGGGTGACGACACCGGCGGTGCCGCCGTACTCGTCGACCACGACGGCGATCGGCTGCTCGTTGCGCAGCTGCCGGAGCAGCTGCTCGACAGGCAGCGTCTCCGGTACCAGGAGCGGCGGTACGGCGATCCGGCCCGCCGGGGTCCGCAGCCGGTCCTGGGCGGGGACGGCGAGGGCGTCCTTGAGGTGCACCATCCCCACGACCTCGTCGATGCGGTCCCGGTAGACGGGAAAGCGGGAGAGCCCGGTGGCCCGGGTGAGGTTGAGGACGTCCGCGGCGGTCGCCGACGACTGCAGGGCACTGACCTTCACCCGCGGGGTCATCACGTGTTGCGCGGTGAGGCCGGCGAGCGACAGGGTCCGCACGAAGAGATCGGCGGTGTCCTGCTCCAGGGTGCCGGCCTCGGCCGAGTGACGGGCGAGCGAGACCAGTTCGCCGGGGGTGCGCGCGGAGGCCAGTTCATCGGTGGGCTCGACACCGAGCAGCCGCACCAGCCGGTTGGCGACGGTGTTCAGCACAGTGATCACCGGCCGCAGGAGGGTGGCGAACCGGTGCTGGGGACCGGCGACGAACCGGGCGACCTGGAGCGGCCGGGAGACTGCCCAGTTCTTCGGTACGAGCTCGCCGATGACCATCTGGACGGCTGAGGCGAGCAGCATGCCGATCACGACGCTCACCCCGGGGACGGCCCCCGCGGGCAGCCCGGTGGCGGTGAGCGGTCCGGCGAGCAGCTGGGCGAGTGCGGGTTCGGCGAGCATGCCGACGACCAGCGAGGTGATGGTGATGCCGAGCTGGGTGCCGGAGAGCTGGAAGGAGAGTTCACGCAGGGCCGCGACGACGGTGCGGGCCCGGCGGTCGCCTTCGGCGGCGGCGCGTTCGGCGTCCGGCCGGTCCACCGTGACGAGCCCGAATTCGGCTGCCACGAAGAACCCGTTGGCGAGGATGAGAAGGAATGCCGCGCTGAGAAGCAGCAGGGGGGTGGTCATGCCGCCGCCTCCGGGGAGAGGGCGGCGCAGGTACTACCGGACGATCCGTCCATTGCTGGAGGGAGTCACTCCTTGGGTCGCAGGAATGCCCCGCAGGCCTGGGGGCCTCTGGTGCGGGGCGGGGCGCTCAGGGCGCCGCCGCCCTCCAGAGTAATCAAGATGCGGCTCTTCGGGGCAGGGGGCTCAGACGTTCTCCGTGGCGTCGTCCGTTCCGGTGCCGTGGAATTCCACGAGCGCGCGGAGTGTCCGTGCGTCACGAATGGCTTGTTCCCTGGCGATTCCGGGCTGGATTCCGAGGGCGGGCATGCTGGTGCCGTCGCTCAGGTCGAGGAAGACCCAGGGGTCGCCCGCCCGCAGATTGACGCGCAGGATCTCCGCCCAGGCCAGTCGGCGGGTCCGGGTGATGTTGACCACCCTGATCCCGGCCTCGTCGGCGACGATCTTCGGCCTGCTGAGCAGGGTGAGGACACCGAGGAAGAGCAGCGCGACGAAGACGAAGCTGGTCCGCTCCCCCGGGCTCAGGTGTTCGAGGATCAGGGCCACGGCGGTGATGACGACGAACATGGCCAGCCCCACGGTCAGCAGGACCACCCGGGTGAGGGTGGGCCTGAAGGTGACCGGGAGAGCGGGGAGTTCGGTCCGGGACGCGGGGGCGGACATGAGACTGTCGTCCTTCGGTGTGCGCTGGTCGGTCCGGGCCGTCAGAGGCGGCAGGCGTGGATGGCCGTGGTGAGGATGGCGCGGGCGCCGAGCTCGTACAGGTCGTCCATGATCCGCTGCGCCTCCTTGGCGGCGACCATGGAGCGGACGGCCACCCAGCCCTCGTGGTGCAGCGGGGAGATGGTCGGCGATTCGAGGCCCGGGGTGAGGGCCACGGCGCGCTCCAGGTGCTCCACGCGGCAGTCGTAGTCCATCATCACGTAGCTGCGGGCGACCAGGACACCCTGCAGGCGGCGCAGGAACTGCTCCACCTTGGGCTCGTCGGCGGGGGCGCCCTTGCGACGGATCACGACCGCTTCGGACGACATGATCGGCTCGCCGATGACTTCGAGTCCGGCGTTGCGCAGGCTGGTGCCGGTCTCCACCACGTCGGCGATGATCTGGGCGACACCGAGCTCGATGGCCGTCTCGACCGCGCCGTCGAGGTGCACGACCGAGGCCTTGACGCCCTCCTCGGCGAGGTGCTTGGCGACGATGCCCTCGTAGGAGGTGGCGATCGTCATGCCCTCGAAGTCCTGCGGGCCGGTGGCCGTGCCGGGCTTCGTGGCGTAACGGAAGGTGGAGCGGGCGAAGCCGAGCTGGAGGATCTCCTCGGCGTCGGCACCGGAGTCCAGCAGCAGGTCGCGGCCGGTGATGCCGATGTCCAGGCGGCCGGAGCTGACGTAGATCGCGATGTCGCGCGGCCGCAGGTAGAAGAACTCGACCTGGTTCGTCGGGTCGACGAGGACGAGTTCCTTCGACTCCTTGCGCTGCTGGTAGCCCGCCTCATGGAGCATCGCCATCGCAGGCCCGGAGATTGCACCCTTGTTGGGGACGGCGATGCGCAGCATGAGGTCAGGTTTCCTTTGTGCGGAGGGAGTTCCGGGAACGTGCGGGGGCGTGCTCAGAGGTGGGCGTAGACGTCGTCGAGGGAGATTCCGCGGGCGACCATCATCACCTGGACGTGGTACAGCAGCTGCGAGATCTCCTCGGCGGCGGCTTCCTTGCCCTCGTACTCGGCGGCCATCCAGACCTCTGCGGCCTCCTCGACGACCTTCTTGCCGATGGCATGCACACCCTTGTCCACCAGTTCGGCGGTGCGGGAGGTGGAGGGGTCGCCGTTGGCGGCCTTGAGCTGCAGCTCGGCGAAGAGCTCTTCGAAGGTTTTGTTCGCCATGATGGTCCTTAGAATACGGGGTCCCGGACCGTCTCTCAGCGCCAGGGTTCGCTGACGGTGCGCAGCGTGGCCGCGGTGGCGACGGCGGCGGTGACCGCTTCGTGCCCCTTGTCCTCGTTGGAGCCCTCGAGTCCGGCCCGGTCCAGCGCCTGCTCCTCGGTGTCGCAGGTGAGGACGCCGAAGCCGACGGGGACGCCGGTGTCGACGGTGACCTGGGTGAGGCCGTTGGTGACGCCCTGGGACACGTACTCGAAGTGGGGGGTGCCGCCACGGATGATCACTCCGAGGGCGACGATCGCGTCGTACCCGCGTCCCGCGAGGACCTTGGCGACCACCGGGAGCTCGAAGCTGCCGGGGACCCTGAGAAGGGTCGGTTCGTCGATGCCCAGGTCGTGCAGGGCGCGCAGGGCCCCGTCGACGAGTCCGTCCATGACCTTCTCGTGCCACTGGGCAGCGATCACTGCCACCCGCAGGTCACCGCAGTTGCGTACGGACAGTTCGGGTGCGCCCTTGCCGCTCATGTCTCTCCTACTGTTCGTCTGTGCTTACTGGTTGCCGCAGGTCGACGCGGTGGTCGCGTCGAGCCAGGGCAGGTCGTGCCCCATACGGTCCCGCTTGGTGCGCAGGTACCGCAGATTGTGTTCACCGGCCTGGACGGGCATGGGTTCGCGCCCGGTGATACCGAGCCCGTGCCGTACGAGCGCGGCGGTCTTGTCGGGGTTGTTGGTCATCAGCCGGAGCGTGCGGACGCCGAGGTCCTCGAGGATCTGGGCACCCGCCGCGTAGTCCCTGGCATCGGCCGGCAGGCCGAGCTCGAGATTGGCGTCGAGGGTGTCGGAGCCCCGCTCCTGGAGTTCGTACGCCCGCAGCTTGGACAGCAGGCCGATGCCACGGCCCTCGTGACCGCGCAGATAGACGACGATGCCGCGGCCCTCGGTCGTGATGCGTTCCATCGAGGCGTGCAGCTGGGGGCCGCAGTCGCAGCGCTGGGACTGGAAGATGTCCCCCGTCAGGCACTCGGAGTGGACCCGGACGAGGACGTCCTGGCCGTCGCCGATGTCCCCGTGGACGAGTGCGACGTGCTCGACGCCGTCGACGGTGGAGCGGTAGCCGAACGCGGTGAACGCGCCGAACGCGGTCGGCAGCCGTACCTCCGCCTCACGGCGGACGGTCGGTTCCGAGCTGCGCCGGTAGGCGATCAGGTCCTCGATGGAAATGATCGTCAATCCGTGCTTGCGGGCGAACGGGACGAGCTCGGGCAGCCTGAGCATCACCCCGTCCTCGCCGGCGATCTCGACGATCGCCCCTGCGGGGCGCAGCCCGGCGAGCCGGGCGAGGTCCACCGCGGCCTCGGTGTGGCCGTTGCGGACGAGGACACCGCCGGAGCGGGCGCGCAGCGGGAAGATGTGGCCGGGCCGGACGAAGTCGCCGGGGCCCGCCCTGCCGCCCGCCAGCATCCGCAGTGTGGTGGCCCGGTCGGCGGCGGAGATCCCGGTGGTCACACCGTGCGCGGCCGAGGCGTCGACGGAGACGGTGAAGGCGGTCTTCATCGACTCGGTGTTGTTGTCGACCATCTGCGGGAGCTCGAGCCGTTCCAGCTCGTCGTTCTCCATGGGCGCGCAGATCAGCCCACGGCACTCGCTCATCATGAACGCGACGATCTCGGGGGTCGCCTTCTCGGCGGCGATGACGAGGTCGCCCTCGTTCTCCCGGTCCTCGTCGTCGACGACCACGACGGGTCGGCCGGCGGCGATGTCGCGGATCGCCTGCTCCACGGGGTCGAGGGAGAGGTCCTCGGCCGTGCGGTCGTGCAACCAGGTGGGCTGGGCAGTCATGCCGTGGCTCCTTCCAGAGCGGGTGACCGCGTACGCAGCCACCAGTCGCGCATGCCCCACAGGACGAGGGCGCCGTAGACGACGTAGATGAGACCGGAGAAGGCGAGTCCGCTGTGGAAGTTGAGCGGTACGCCGACGAGGTCGACGAGCAGCCACGCGAACCAGAACTCGACCATGCCGCGGGCCTGGGCCAGCATCGCGACGAGCGTGCCGGCGAAGATGTACGCGTCCGCCCACGGGCTCCAGGAGAGCGAGGGGAAGGCGGTGAACAGGCCGCCGACCGCGAGGGTGCCGACCGCGGCGCCGCCCGCCAGGTACGCCCGCTCGCGCCAGGTGGCGAAGCGCACGGCGATGGAGCCGTCCTGGGCCTGCTGCCTGCCGCGGGTCCACTGCTGCCAGCCCCATACGGCGACGGCGATGACGATCAGCTGCTTGCCGACGCTCCCCGCCTGCTGCACGGAGACGTTGGCGGCGACCAGGACGACGCCGGACAGGAGCTGGGCGGGCCAGGTCCAGACCGAGCGGAGCCAGCCCAGGGCCAGGGCTATCAGACCGATCGTGTTGCCGATCAGGTCCGACCAGATGATGTGCTGGCCGAAGGCGGTGAACGCCTCCGAGTTCAGCCAGTCCAGGGCGCTCATGCGACCGGCCCTCCGGCTTCCGGCGCGGCCGTCCCGCCGAGCAGGCGCTCGACGTACTTCGCGATGACGTCCACTTCGAGGTTGACCGGGTCGCCGGGCTCCTTCACGCCCAGTGTGGTCAGCGCGAGGGTGGTCGGGATGAGGCTGATGGTGAAGTAGTCGGGGCCCGCGTCGACGACGGTCAGGCTCACGCCGTCGACCGTGATCGAGCCCTTCTCCACCACGTAGCGGGTGAGATCGGCGGGCAGGGAGATCTTCACGATCTCCCAGTTCTCGGAGATCTTGCGCTCGATGATGCGGCCCGTGCCGTCGACGTGGCCCTGGACGATGTGTCCGCCGAGCCGGCCGCCGAGCGCCATGGGGCGCTCCAGGTTGACCCGGGAGCCCGTCTCGAGTGCTCCGAGGCTGGAGCGGTTCAGCGTCTCGGCCATCACGTCGGCGGTGAACTCGTGTTCGCCGAGGTCCACGACGGTGAGGCAGACGCCGTTGACGGCGATGGAGTCGCCGTGCTTGGCGCCTTCGGTGACAACGGGGCCGCGCAGTCGGAAGCGGGAGGCGTCGCCGAGTTTCTCGACGGCGGTGACCTCACCCAGTTCTTCGACAATTCCGGTGAACACTCAGTTTCCCTTCCGAGCAGGGACGGGGACGGCGGTGATGCGCAGATCGGGGCCGATACGGACGGTCTCGGTCACATCGAGGCGCAACGCCTGGGAGATGGTGGTGATTCCGGCGTCGGCGAGGGCTGCCGGGCCCGCGCCGAGGAGGACCGGGGCGAGATAGCCGACGACCTTGTCGACTGCTCCCGCGGCGACGAAGGAACCGGCGAGGACCGGTCCGCCTTCGAGCAGTACGGAGCGGATACCGCGCCCGTGCAGGGCCGTGAGCAGGGACGGGATGTCCAGGCCGGGGCCGGTGGCGGCGCGGGGCAGCCGGAGCACGGTGTCTTCGGGGAGGTGTGCGGTGTCGGCGTCGCCGGCGACCGCGATCAGGGTGGGCGCCGTGCCGTCGAGCACCCGGGAGCCGGCCCGTACGGCGGTGGCGCCCGTGTCGACGACCACCCGGAGCGGCTGGTCGGCGCCTTCGATGCCGCGTACCGCGAGCTGGGGGTCGTCGGTGCGGGCCGTGCCGGCACCGACCACGACGGCGTCGGCCTCGGCACGCAGCCGGTGGACGTCGGCGCGGGACTCGGCCGAGGTGATCCAGCGGCTCGTGGCGTCCGCGGCGGCGATCCGGCCGTCGAGGGTCGCCGCGTACTTCCACAGGACGTACGGGCGGCCGAGCCGCACGGAGGTCAGCCAGGCCGTGTTGCCCGCCTCGGCCTCTTCGGCGAGGAGGCCCTGCTCCACCTGGATCCCGGCGGCGCGCAGGGTGTCTGCGCCCCCGGTGGCCTGCGGGTTCGGGTCACCGACGGCGTACACCACCCGCTCGACACCGGCTGCCACGAGGGCTTGCGCGCAGGGACCGGTGCGTCCGGTGTGGTTGCAGGGTTCGAGGGTGACGTAGGCGGTGCCGCCCCTGGCCTTCCCACCGGCCTCGCGCAGGGCGTGGATCTCGGCGTGCGGCCCGCCGGCGCGCCGGTGGAAACCCTCGCCGGCCGGCTGTCCGGAGGCGTCGAGAATCACGCACCCGACAACCGGGTTGGGGCTGGTGGAGCCGAGTCCGCGGGCTGCGAGCGTGATCGCTCGCCGCATGGCGGTGATATCGGCTGCGGTGGCCACCGGGTCCTCCTGCCTCTTAGGGCACGGACTCCGGGGCCTGTCGATGACGACAGATGAAGCGGAACGCAACAGGGGAACGCCGAGCCGGGGGCACGGATGCGTGGTCCCGGAAGATCCCGGAACGCATCCGCCCGAAGCGGCGTATCTGTGACGGACCGCCGCGCACTGCCTCCCATCCGGACTTTCACCGTCGGTCCAGGAATCTCACCTGGTCAACCGGCCGCTGGATGCGGACGGGTCGCGGACTATAACCGCCGGTTCGGAATTACACCGACCCCGGAGTGCGCTGCTACTGGTACAGCACACATTCTGCCACGGCTGGACTTCGGCCATGCGGGTGCGCCCTGTGGGGTGGATCACAGACAGCTACCGGGCGCCACCCGGAGCGAACAGAGCCTCCTGCGCGGCCTCGCGCGCGGCGAGCAGCGCGCCGCGCAGGACGGCGCCGCCGCCCAGCTCCCCCGCCCTGACCTCCGTGGGCAGGGGCGACATACGGGCGAGCCGTTCCTCGACCCGTGCGGCGAGCGTGTCGCCGCCCGCCCTGCCGACCTCGCCGGCCAGGACGAGGCAGCCGGGGTCGAGCACCGAGACGACGGCTGCGGCACCGAGCGCGATCCGGTCGGCGAGCGCCTCCAGGAAGGCATCGCCCTCCGGGCCGTCCGCGGCCAGCGCGGCGCGGACGACGGACGCGGCGGCGAGGTACTGCTCCTGCTCCCCGTCGCCCGCGGGGCCCTGCGCCTTGATGCCGTGGTCGGCCGCCAGTTCGCAGACGGCGACGGAGCCGGCCAGCGAGTGGTAGCCGCCGTCGCAATTGAGTGCCGAGGGCACCCTGCTGGTGCCGGGTACGGGCAGGAATCCGATCTCGCCCGCCCCGCCGGACGCGCCGCGGCGCAGCTTGCCGTCCAGCATGACGGCGGCTCCGATGCCATGGCCGAGCCAGAGCAGGACGAAGGTGTCGCGGTCGCGTGCGGCGCCGATGCGGTGTTCGGCGACGGCCGCCAGATTGGTCTCGTTCTCCACGAGGACGGTCGCGGGCAGCCGCTGCTGGAGCACCTTGACCAGCCCGCGGTGCCAGGCCGGGAGGCCTGTCGTGTCACGGAGTTCGCCGGAGACGGGGTCGATGAGGCCGGGGGCTCCGATGCCGACGCTGTGCAGTGGGGCGGTTCCCGCGGCGCGGGCGGTGCGCTCCAGCAGGGCGACGGCCTGTTCCACCGCGGGCTCGGTCGCGGTGTCGCTGCCGATCGGCAGGGTGGCCTCGGCGAGCGTGACACCGAGCAGATCGGCCACGACCACGGCGACGCTGTCGGTGCGTACGTCGAGAGCGGCCAGGTGCGCGCGGTCGGCCACGATCCCGTACAGCCGGGCATTGGGACCCCGGCGGTCCGATCCGCTCTCGCCGACGACCCTGACCAGACCGGCGTCCTGCAGCCGTTCGACCAGGTCGGCGACCGTGGGGCGGGACAGTCCGGTCAGGGTCTTGAGCTGAGTGGCCGTCAGCGGGCCGTCCTGCTGGAGCAGTCGCAGGGCGAGCCGGTCGTTGATGGCCCGGGCTGTGCTCGGGGATGCGGGCATGCCGGGATCCTTCCAGATCGCTGCCGGTCCGCCGTGGTGGACTATTTATCAGGCAGGGTTCCTGATAGTTTACGGGCCGCACCGCGCGGACGGGCACCCGAGTGGCCGGTCGGCGAGGATTTCCAGGGGAGGGCACGGCGTGATGACGATGGATCCAAAGGTCCGGGTGTTCGGCACGGAGCAGGTCAGGCGGGCCAGGTACGCGGTCGCCGCGGTCTTCGCCGTGCACGGAGCGGTGACCGGCAGCTTCGCGACCCGGGTCCCCTGGATCCAGGACCATGCCTCGGTGAGCGCCGGACAGCTCGGCCTCGCCCTCGCCTTCCCGGCCATCGGCGCGTCCCTGGCCATGCCGCTGGCCGGCCGGGTCAGCCACCGGTTCGGCGCACGGACCGCCCTGCGCGGGCTGCTGGCGCTCTGGACACTGGCGCTGATCCTTCCGGCCCTGGCCCCGAACCTGTTCACGCTCTGCGCCGCGCTCTTCGTGTACGGGGCGACCGCCGGGATGTCGGACGTCGCCATGAACGCGCTCGGCGTCGAGGTGGAGAACCGGCTCAACAAGTCGATCATGTCCGGACTGCACGGCTGGTGGAGCGTGGGCGCGCTGGTCGGTTCCGCGGCCGGCACGGTCGCCGCGCACATCGGCGCCGACGCCCGGCTCCATCACACCCTGGCCGCGCTCGTGCTCACCGTGCTCGGCCTGATCGCGTGCCGGCACGTGCTCGACCTGCACAGCGAGCCGGACGAGGAGCCGCCGCCGCGCTTCACCCTGCCGCCGAAGTCCGCGCTGGTCATCGGCGCGGTGGGTTTCTGCGCCGTGTTCGCCGAGGGGGCGAGCCTGGACTGGTCGGCGGTCTACCTCCGGGACATCACGGGCAGTTCCGCCGGGCTCGCCGCGGCGTCGACGACCGCGTTCGCCCTGACGATGGCGATCGCCCGGATCGCCGGCGACCGCGTCGTCGACCGGTTCGGCGCGGTGCGGACCGTACGGGTCGGCGGCGTACTGGCCACCGTCGGCGGGCTGCTGGTGGTCCTGGCGCCGAACGCGGCGCTGGCCCTGTGCGGCTTCGGCCTGCTGGGGCTGGGCGTCGCGGTCGTCGTGCCGCTGGCGTTCGCCGCGGCCGGGCGCAGCGGGGACAACCCGAGCCGGGCCATCGCGGGCGTCGCGACCATCACCTACACCTCGGGGCTCATCGCCCCGTCCGCGATCGGCTCCCTGGCGGAGGCGACCTCGCTGCTGGTGTCGTTCGGCCTCGTGACGGTGCTGGCCTTCGGACTGGTGCTGGGCGCCGGGGTGCTGAGGGCCGGCGATCGCAAGGTGGCGGAGGGCGCCACGCCCGACGCGGCACCCGCCACGGCACCGTCCGGGAGCACCGCCGCCCAGTGACACCGGGCGGCGTACGGACCCCGCGGACGGCGCGGGGCCCGTACCCCTCAGGTCAGCCGGCGATCGAGTCGAGCTGTTCGGCGGCGGGGCGCAGGGCCCACAGGTCACCGTTAGGGGGAGCTTCGAGGCGGGGAACCGCCGCCCGGGCCTGCCGGTCGCCCGCGTCGGCGGCCGCGTGCACGATGTCGCTCGCCGCGTACCGGTAGAACTCCAGCTCGGGGTGCGGCCACGGGGCGGACCCGGTCGCGGCGGGCAGCAGGTAGCGCACGGCCTTGAACAGGCTCTGCCCCTGCGGTCCTTCGTAGTCCCAGAGGTCCACCCCTACGTGTCTGCCGATGGCGGCGAGCCGGGTGTAGGCGACCAGGTCGAAGGTCGAGTAGTGCCAGCTCCTGGTGCGTGCGAGCTCCTGGGGCTGGCTGCCGTCCTCGCCGATCTGCGGGTCGATCCGCAGGGCCCGCGCGTCCAGGACGGTTCTGCGGGCGAGTTCGCGGTCGCCGGTGGCGAGGGCCAGTCCGGCGATCTGCATGTCCTGGAAGGTGCCGTGGTTGTTCTTCGCGGCGGACTCCTGCTTGCCGAACTCCGAGTTCACCAGCCAGTCCAGGAAGTCGGTGTTCCAGGCCCGCATGGCGGCCCGGTCGCCCGTGGACCAGCCGGGTGCTCCGGCGTCGAGCAGGGCGACGGCGTCGAGCACGCTGGTGTACTGCTGCGAGAAGTCGATGATCCCGATGGCCCGGCCGTCGTACTTGCAGGGGATGAACTGCCCGTGGTCGAGGTTCGGGTTCATCCGGGTCGCCGGGTCGAGGAACCAGGTGCGCAGGATGTCCCCGGCGTGCTCGGCGTACCGCTCGCGGCCCGTGTAGTACCAGGCGAGGCTGAGCGAGGTGACCGAGTTGAAGACCTTGCCGACGTCGGGGCGGTCGGTGCCGGTGTCGACCTCGGGATTGCGCTCGCCGTCCCGCTGGACGTACGGGCAGCCCCAGGGGTTCTCCTCGGTTCGCGGCTGGGACGGCCACCAGTAGGGCGCCTGGCTGAGGTAGTCGTGGACATCCCCGCCGGGTGCCGGTTCGGGCTTGTCGACCACCGTCCACGGGCCCTGGCCGAGCCAGCCGTCCGCCTGCGCGGTGAGCTTCTCGACAGCCCGGCGGAGCGCCGGATCGCCCCGGTCGAGCCGGTCCTTGGTCCGCTGCATGCGCTGACCGTCGATCACCACGGTCCTGGGCGGCGCGGCGTGCGGACGATCGCCCCGCGCGGTGGCCGCGGCCGGTGAGGCGGTGGGTACGAGTGCGGCGCCCAGTGCGGTCACGGTGGCGAGCAGCACACCGAGGCGTCGACGGCGTCTTCCGTTCATCGAGCACTCCTCAATTTCAGGTATGTGAACACTGTTCATGAGCAGGACCGTGCGAGCGTAGATGTGACTGTTCGGGCTGACAATGCTTCGCGCACGATTCACGGATGGGACCCGTCGGGCCGTCAGGGTGCACCGGTGCCGGGACGGGCCGGCGGCGGTGGCCCGCTCGCGGCGGCACTAACATGACGCTGATCATCTCCGCGGGTGGACACACCGCACACACATGACAGGGAGCGACCATGGGCCTCGGCGTGCGCTGGACCTTGCACGGCGACGGGAAGACCCCCGAACCGGGGGCCGTGGTCCGCCCCGACGAACGGCTCTCCTGGCCCCGGACCTTCGGACTCGGCGCCCAGCACGTGGTGGCCATGTTCGGTGCGTCGTTCGTCGCGCCCGTCCTGATGGGCCTGGACCCGAACCTCGCCATCATGATGTCCGGTGTCGCGACCGCCATCTTCCTGCTGGCCACGCGCGGCAGGGTCCCCAGCTACCTGGGCTGCTCGCTCTCCTTCGTGGGGGTCGCCGCCACGATCCGGGCCGGCGGAGGCAGCAGTGCCACCGTCACCGGCGCGGTTCTCGTGGTCGGTGCCGTGCTGTTCCTGGCGGGGCTCGCCGTGCAGCGGTTCGGCGCGCGGATCATCCACGCAGCCATGCCTCCGGTGGTGACCGGCGCCGTCGTCATGCTGATCGGCTTCAACCTCGCCCCGGTCACCGCGTCGACGTACTGGCCGCAGGACCAGTGGACGGCTCTGCTCGTCATGCTGTTCACCGGACTGGCCGTGGTCTGTCTGCGCGGCTTCCTCTCCCGTATCGCGATCTTCCTCGGGCTCGTCTTCGGCTACGTCCTGTCCTGGGTGCTCGACCGGATCTTCGGGAAGATCCACTCACCGGCCGGCGGCCCCGAGGCCGTCGACCACTGGCGGCTGAACCTGTCCGCGGTGGGCGACGCCGACTGGGTCGGGCTCCCGTCCTTCCACGCGCCGAGCTTCGAGTGGTCGGCGATCCTGGTCGCGCTGCCCGTCGTGATCGCCCTGATCGCCGAGAACGCGGGGCATGTGAAGGCTGTCGGCGAGATGACCGGCGAGTCCCTCGACGACAAGCTGGGCACGGCGATCGCGGCCGACGGCGCCGCGTCGATGCTGTCCACCGCCGTCGGCGGCCCGCCGAACACCACGTACTCCGAGAACATCGGCGTGATGGCCGCGACCCGCGTCTACTCCACCGCCGCCTACTGGGCCGCCGCGTGCTTCGCGCTGCTCTTCGGCCTGTGCCCCAAGTTCGGGGCGGTCGTCGCCGCGATCCCCGGCGGTGTACTCGGCGGCATCACCGTCATCCTCTACGGCATGATCGGCCTCCTGGGGGCCCAGATCTGGACGAACGCCAAGGTCGATCTGCGCAATCCGCTGAATCTCGTACCGGCCGCGGCGGGCATCATCATCGGCATCGGCGGGGTCAGCCTGAAGATCTCCGACGACTTCGAACTGAGCGGCATCGCGCTCGGCACCATCGTCGTGATCACCGGCTACCACGTGCTGCGGGCCTTCGCCCCCGCCCACCTCAAGACCCAGGAGCCCCTGCTGGACTCGGGCACCTCCGCGTACGACGAGGAATCGCCCGAGCGCTGAGGCTCAGCCGGTCGCCAGGGCGTAGGCGTAGTCCGGGGTGAAGGATCCGGCCGCGCCCTTGCAGCCGTCGGACTCCCCCGGCAGCTTCACCCACAGGTAGGCGTCGATCCGGGACGCGCCGGTCCTCGTCGTCGGGGTCCGGCCGAGAGCCCTGCCCCCCGGGTCGCACCAGTCACCGGCCTGCGGCGCCCCGTTGCCGTTGCGGCTGGTGTCGATGACCGCGCCGAGGCGGGCCGGGCCGCCGAGGGCAGCCAGTACCCGGCGGGCATAGGCCGCTTCGTCCGCCGTGCTGTGGAAGTTCGACACATTGGTGAAGATGCCGTCCCCGCTGGTGGCGGCGCCCGCCTCCTTGAGCGCCGCTGCCTGCTTGGCGGCGGCGTGCCAGCCGGAGTGCCCACCGTCGAAGTAGACCCTGGCCCGCGGGTTCGCGGCGTGCAGGGTACGGCCCGCTCTGGCCAGCGACGCGAAGCGGGCTGCCCGCTGCCCGGCCGAGAGGCAGTCCGAGAGCGCGATCGCGTCCGGCTCCAGGATCACGATCACCGGTCCGCTGCCCAGCCCTTCGGCGAACCTGTCCATCCACGTGTCGTACGCCGCCAGTCCGGGCGCCCCTCCCTCGGAGGCTCCGCCGCAGTCCCGGTCGGGTATCGCGTAGGGCACGAGCACGGGAGTGCGGCCCGCGGCCGCGGCGCCCGACGTCACGCCGCGGACCTGCGCGGTCACCGCCGACGGGTTGTAGGCAGCGAACCAGACCGCGGCCGGCTGGGCCGCGATCCGGGACTCGATGAGCGGACGGCGCGGATCGTCCCGGTGGCCGCGGACCCAGTCCAGGACCTGCGACTCGGAGTGGCGGTAGAGCCCTGCGACCGTCGCGGTTCGCTGCGGGGACTTCTTCTCCGGCGGCGCCGGAGCGGCTCTCTTCACGGCCGTCCGGGAAGGACTCGGCGAGGCGGAGGGGGACACGGTGCCCGGTGACGCGGTGGGCACCGCGGGCAGCGGTTCCAGGACCGGCGAAACGGTCGTGTCGGGGCGGGCGGTCGTCCGCTCGCCCTCCCCCGCGACTGCGGTGATCACGCCGGTCGCCGTGCCGACGGCGACCACGGCCGATGCGGCGACCGCCATGGCGTGCCGGCGTGCGGTACGCCTCCGCTGTCTGGTCTCGGTCCTGCGTTGTGCGCGTGCGCCCGACACTGTTCGTTCCTCTCCCCCGGCGCCCCTCGTTCGTCCGTTCCGATGAACCTCCGGCCGGTCGGCGCCGTGGCGAGCCTACGGCTGGGACGCTGCCCGCATGGCCCAGTTCGAGCAGTTCGCAGACCCGGCCGGCGCATCCTGCCCACGCGCGGACGGTGCGGTGGCCGATGTGGGCACGGTGATCGAGCGGATGCGCACCTACCGCTCCCACTGGCCGCCGGGGGACGGCGTAGCCGTGTTCAATCAGGTCTATCTGACGGTCACGGAGGCCGTCGGCGGGCGGATCCAGGGCGGTTCCTTCCCGGACCGGGACACCGTGTCCGCCCTGGATGTGCGGTTCGCCGAGCACTATCTGGGCGCCGTCGACACCGCCGCGGCGGGCGGTCGGCCGCCCGCCTGCTGGCGTCCGCTGTTCCAGTTCCGGCGCCATCCCGGCGTACGCCCGCTGCAGTTCGCGCTCGCCGGTATCAATGCGCACATCGGTCACGATCTCGCGGTGGCCGTGGTGGACACCTGTCGTACGCTCGGCTGCGCTCCGGCGGACCTGGAGGAGGAGTTCGACCGGGTGGGAGATCTCCTCGTGATGCTGGAGGAGCAGATCCGCGAAGAACTGATGCCGGGTCCCGACCTGCTGGAGGTCGCCGACCCTCTCACGCATCTGGCGGGTTCCTGGAGCTTGGAGAGGGCCCGTGAGGCCTCGTGGTCGGCGGCGCGGATGCTGTGGCGACTGCGTGGAGTACCGCTGCTGGCCGAGGAGTTCAGGGCGCGTACGGATGCGGGGATCGGCCTGGTGGGGCGGATTCTGCTCACCCCGTGCCGCTGATCCCGTTCACCCGGACGGCGGGTCATACCCTGGGGTGTCCCTCGACCTCTTCCCTGCGGAGCTCCTCATGTCCGATCCGGCCGGCCGCCCCCGCGTGGTCGTCTCCGTACCCCCGCACCTGCGCGCCGAGTTCTTCACCGCCGAGGTCTGGCAGCAGCTGGACACGGCGGCCGAGCTGACCGTCCTGGACGAGCACCGGGACCGTACGGCGCTGGCCGCGGCCCTCCCCGGGGCACGGGCACTCATCACCTCGTGGCGCAGTCCGCGCGTCGACGCCCAACTCCTGGACTCCGCGGATGGGTTGGAGCTCGTCGCGCACACGGGCTCGGCCGTGGCCCCGTACGTCGACGAGGAGGTGTTCCGGCGCGGCATCCATGTCACGCAGGCGGGCGACGAGATGGCGCGGCCGGTGGCCGAGGTGGCCCTCGCGTTCACCCTGTCCCTGCTGCACCGCATCCACCGCTTCGATCACGCCCTGCACGGCGGCGCGACGTGGGCCGAGGCCGTCGAGGCACCGCCGTCACATGAGATCCACGGCAGCGACATCGGGGTGATCGGCGCGTCCCGCACCGGTCGCGCGTACATCGCCATGGTGCGGGCGATGGGGGCGCGGGTCCGTGTCACCGACCCGTTCCTGTCCGAAGCGGACGCGGTGGCGCTCGGGGTGGAGTCCGTGCCGCTGGAGGAGCTGCTCACGCGGAGCAGGATCGTCGCCGCGCACGCCCCCGTGACCGAGCAGACGCACCGGATGATCGGTGCCGCCCAGCTGGCGCTGATGCCGGACGGCGCGGGCCTGGTGAACACCGCCCGGGCCTGGCTGGTCGACGAGAAGGCACTGCTCGCGGAGCTGGACTCGGGGCGGCTGGACGCGGCGATCGACGTGTTCGACGAGGAGCCGCTCCCGGTGGACCACCCCTTCCGCACCCTGCCGAACGTGCTGCTGACCCCGCATCGGGCCGCCGGCAGCGTCGAGGTCAGGCAGCGGCTCGGGGCGAGCGCCGTCGGGGAGGTCGTGCGGCTGCTCGCCGGGCAGCCACTGCTCCACACGGTGACCGCCGACGCCCTGGAACGCCTGCGCTGACGGCCGGGCCGGCGGGGCTCAGTCCTCCGGAAGCTCGACCGGCGCGATCTCGTCGAAGACATCGCCGGGGCCGGGGTTCGTCGGGTCCGTGGCGCCGCCGAACTGGCTCATGACACCCCATACGGCGTTGAGCGCGGTCTGCACGGCGCCCTCGGCCCAGCCGGCCGTCCACGAGATGTCGTCGCCTGCCAGGAAGAGGCCCCGCTTGTCCGAGGGCAGCCGGTCCTGCATGAAGTGGGTGAACAGGCGCCGCTGATAGCGGTAGTGGCCCGGCAGGTTGGCCTTGAACGCGCCCATGAAGTAGGGCTCGTTCTCCCAGGAGACGGTGACCGGGTTGCCGATGATGTGCTTGCGGATGTCGACCTTGGGATAGATCTCGCCGAGCGACTTGAGCATGACGTCCATGCGCTCCTTCGGGGAGAGCGGCAGCCACTTCAGGCTGTCGTCGCACCACGTGTAGGAGAGGCAGATGACGGCCGGCTTGCCGGGTCCGTCGTCCAGGAGGTACGTGCCCCGGGTCATCCGGTCCGTGAGCGTCATCGACATGGTGTCGCGGCCGGTCGCTTCGTCCTTGTCCAGCCAGAACGGCCGGTCGACGGGCACGAACAGTTTGGACGACTCCATGTAGTGGGTGCGCTCCATCGCCGTCCAGTGGTCGATCGGGAAGAGCGCGTCGTCGCAGGCGATCTTGGAGAGCAGCAGCCAGGACTGCCCGGTGAAGACCGCGGCCCGGTAGGAGCGGATGTCGCCGGTGGCGTCCGTGACCGTGATCCTGTTGCCCGCGGTGCGGTCCAGGCGGGTCACTGCGGGGCGCGGCTGCCCGTCGTGCAGGGAGGCCAGCGACGTACCGAGCGGCCAGTGGACGATCTTGCGCGGTTCGCGGTCCCACAGGCGCAGCGGCAGCTGCTGGCTGCCGCCGACGATCCCGCGGTGGTGGTCGTCGGCCTCGGTGTAGACGACGCGGAGGATCTCCAGGATGGAGTTGGGGAAGTCGGTGTCCCAGCCGCCGGTCCCGAAGCCGACCTGGCCGAAGATCTCGCGGTGCCGGAAGGACTTGAAGGCGTCCGAGGCGCAGAGGAACCCGTAGAAGGTCTGGTTGTCGAGCTTCTCGACGAGCTTCGCCCAGATCTCGCGGATGCGCGGGACATCGCGCTCGCGCATGGCCCTGTTCATGTCGGAGAAGTCGGCGCCCTCTTCCAGGCACGAGTTCCAGGCGTCCATCACGTCGCGGTAGACCTGCGGCAGATCGGCGATGGTCTCGGCGTAGTGGGACTCGCCCTTGAGGTCGACGACGGTCGACGGAGTGGCCGGGGAGAGCGGGTTGGGGAACGGCTCGGTCTCCAGGCCCACCAGGTCGATGTAGTGCTGCAGCGCCGTGGACGAGGGCGGGAAGCGCATGGCGCCCATCTCGGCGGTCAGCGAGGGGTCGCAGCCCTCGAAGCCGACCGTACGCAGCCGGCCGCCGATCTGGTCCGCCTCGTAGACGACGGGCCGCAGCCCCATCTTCATCAGTTCGTACGCGGCGATGATGCCGGAGAGACCGCCGCCGATGACGGCGACCTCGGATCCGTGCTCGGTCGCCGGTATCTGGCCGATGCCCGCCGGGTGCGTGAGGAAGTCGTCGTACGCGTAGGGGAAGTCCGGCCCGAACATGGTGATCGGCGGCTGCGCGTCGGTGTGCTGGACGGCGTTGGGCACCGTGGACGTCATGGGGTACGGACTCCTTGCACAGGTGAGAAGGGGGACGAAGGGGAGGGCTCGGGTCAGGCGAGGGAGCCGTACAGACCGGGACGGCGGTCCTTCAGATACGGGTTGGCCGCCCGCGAGGCGCCGAGGAACCCGGGGTCCACCTCACCGATGACGAGCTCCTCGCCGCGGCCGGCACGGGTCCGCACGGTGCCGTCGGGGCCCGCCAGGCAGCTCAGCCCGACGAACTCGAACTCGCCCTCCGGACCGGTCCTGTTGACGTACGCGACGTACATCTGGCTCTCGAAGGCACGGACCGGGACCACCGACTCGGCGACGAACTGGAAGGGGTGCATCTGCGCGGTCGGCACCAGCAGCAGACCGGTCCCGGCCAGGGCGTGTGCCCGGACGTTCTCCGGGAACTCGACGTCGTAGCAGATCAGCACGCCGATCCGGACGCCGTCGAGGTCGGCCTGCACCACGGCCTGCTCGCCGGGGGTGAACCACTTCTGCTCGAAGCTGCCGAACAGATGGGTCTTGCGGTAGTTCGCGAGGGCGGTCCCGTCCGGGCCGATGAGCTGCGCCGCGTTGAAGATCAGCTCGCCGTCGCGCTCCGGGTAGCCGTACAGGACGGCGATGCCGTGCCGCGCGCAGAGCTCGGCGACCGCCTGCGCTCCGGGGCCGTCCGCGGGTTCGGCGAGCGTGGGGACGGCGTCGCCGACGGCGTATCCGGTGAGGAAGAGTTCCGGGCAGACGAGCAGTCGGGCACCTGCCTCGGCGGCGCGTCCTGCGGCCTCGTCGAGCACCTTGATGTTCTCGTCCACGGAGCCGGGTCGTCCGGAGCTCTGGAGCAGGGCGGTACGCAGCGGCGGCATGGCTGACCTCGGGCAGTGCGGGCGGAGTACGGGGAGACGTATTGAAGGTACGGGGCGCCGATCGGGCCGGACAAGGCGCGAGTGTTGCGCACACACCATCGATTTATTGCGTCGGACAGGGCTGTCGCGGTGATTCGTTGCGTAGGGCGTCGACGCAGGTCAGAAGGGTGATTTCGGTCTCCCGTACGAGCGGGGCCGGCCCCGGGCAGCCTCAGGCGGGCGAGCCCGAGGCGTACCGTCGCAGCAGCGGGGACAGGACGAGCACCGACTTGGTGCGCTCCACGTACGGCTCGCCCGCGATGCGCTCGAGCACCTGCTCGAAGTGCCGCATGTCGGCGGCGAAGACCTGCACGATCGCGTCGGCGTCTCCCGTCACGGTGGACGCGGACGCGATCTCCGGATAGCGGGCGAGGCCCTGCTTGATCGCTTCCGGTGCGGTGTTGCGGCTGCAGTAGATCTCGATGAAGCCCTCGGTGTGCCAGCCGAGCGCCGCCGGGTCCACCCGCACGGTGAAGCCCGTGATGGCGCCCTCGGCGCGCAGCCGGTCCACGCGGCGTTTCACGGCGGGGGCGGACAGTCCGATGATCGCGCCGATGTCGGCGTAACTGCGCCGGGCGTCTTCGGCAAGGGCGTGGACGATGCGTTCGTCGAGGTCGTTCAGGCGCACTTCAGAGGGATCACTTCTCTGCGACGGTCGGATTCGGGGGCGGCACGGGCCGCCCCCGAAGTAGACCACGCGCGCCCGCGCGGGGCGCGCTCACCGCGGAGGGCTGCCGGTCAGAAGGGGAACTGCGAGCGGCCGTGCTGCACCGAGATCCACTTCTGGGTGGTGAAGGCCTCGATCGTCGAGTCGCCGTTCAGTCGTCCCAGGCCCGAGGCCTTCTCGCCGCCGAAGGGGACGATGGGCTCGTCGTGGACCGTGCCGTCGTTGATGTGGATCATGCCGGTGCGGATGCGCTGCCCCACGCGCACCCCTCGCTCGATGTTCCCGGTGTGCACCGCGCCGCTCAGCCCGTACGGGGTGTCGTTGGCGATCCGGACCGCCTCGTCCTCGCCGTCGAAGGGCACGAGGAGGGCGACGGGCCCGAAGATCTCCTGCTGCAGGACGGGGGAATCGGCGGCTATCGCGGTCAGCACGGAGGGGCTCACGAGGTTGCCCTCGGCCCGGCCGTGCAGCAGCGCCGTCGCGCCGGCCTCCACGGTCTGGTCGACGATCTTGGACACCGCTTCGGCCTGCGAGGAGTTGATCAGCGGGCCGATCTGGGTCGAGGGGTCGGACGGGTCCCCGACGCGCAGGGAGGCGACCTTGGCGACGAACTTCTCGGTGAACTCCTTCTCGATCGCGCGGTCGATCAGGATCCGGTTGGCGGCCATGCACACCTGGCCCTGGTGCACGTACCGGCTGAAGACGGCCGCGTCGACGGCGTAGTCCACATCGGCGTCGTCGAGGACGATCAGCGCGCTGTTCCCGCCGAGTTCGAGCACGGACTGCTTGAAGTGGGACGCGCACACCGTCGCGACGTGGCGTCCCACCTTGTCGGAACCGGTGAAGGAGATGAGCCGCGGGACGGGGTGCTCCAGCAGCGCGTCGCCGATCTCGGCGATGTCGGTGACCACGACGTTCAGCAGCCCGGCCGGCAGACCGGCGTCCTCGAACACCTTGGCCAGCAGCGTGCCGCCGCAGATCGGCGTGTTCTGGTGGGGCTTGAGGACGACGGCGTTACCGAGGGCCAGTGCGGGCGCGACCGACTTGAGCGACAGCAGGAAGGGGAAGTTGAAGGGGCTGATGACACCCACGACGCCGACGGGCACGCGGTAGACACGGTTCTCCTTGCCCTCGGTCGGCGAGGGCAGGATCTGCCCGGAGGGCCGCAGTGCGAGCTGAACGGCCTCGCGCAGGAACTCCTTGGCGAGGTGCAGTTCGAATGCGGCCTTCAGCCGGGTGCCGCCGAGCTCCGCGACGATCGCATCGGAGATCTCGGGCTCGCGCTCCTCGACGATCCGCAGCGCCTTCTCCAGTACGGCCCGGCGGGTGTAGGGATTGGTGTCCGCCCATTCCTGCTGGGCCCGCTCGGCCGCGCGGTAGGCCTGGTCGACCTCGGCCGCCGTGGCGACGGTGATGGCCGCGAGCTTCTCACCGTTGTACGGGTTGAAGTCGATGATGTCCCAGGACCCCTTCCCCGGCCTCCACTCGCCGTCGATGTACTGGTGGGCCAGGTCAGTGAAGAAGGACATGAGATCCCTTACCGCAGAGAGGCGGGCAGCTGATTGCGACTCATATTACTTACAATTCAACAGAGTTGAAGATGGTCAATTGTGCCCGACAGTCGACTAGAAGCGGTCGTATTCAGTCATCCAACGACACCTGAACACACAGGTGCCCCTCCCGGCACGAACTCCCGGGAGGGGCACCTGTGATGCGTGGACCGCTCGGTCAACTCCAGCTGGCGTGGAGCGGCTTGCCCTCCGCGTATCCCGCGGCGCTCTGCACACCCACGATGGCCTTCTCGGCGAACTCCTCGAGGGAGGCCGCACCCGCGTAGGTGCAGGACGAACGCACACCGGCGATGATCGAGTCGATCAGGTCCTCCACACCGGGGCGCGCCGGGTCCAGGAACATCCGCGAGGTGGAGATGCCCTCCTCGAACAGCCCCTTGCGAGCCCGGTCGTAGGCGGACTCCTCCGACGTGCGGTTCTTCACCGCGCGCGCGGAGGCCATCCCGAAGGACTCCTTGTAGTAACGGCCGTCCGCGGACTGCTGGAGGTCACCGGGCGACTCGTACGTGCCGGCGAACCAGGAGCCGATCATCACGTTCGACGCGCCGGCGGCGAGCGCCATGGCGACATCGCGCGGGTGGCGGACGCCTCCGTCCGCCCAGACGTGCTTGCCGTGCTTGCGGGCCTCGGCCGCGCACTCGAGCACGGCGGAGAACTGGGGCCTGCCCACACCGGTCATCATCCGGGTGGTGCACATGGCGCCGGGGCCGACCCCGACCTTGATGATGTCCGCGCCGGCCTCGATCAGGTCGCGCACGCCTTCGGCCGCGACGACGTTGCCCGCCACGATCGGCACGCGCGGGTCGAGCGCCCGCACCGCGGCGACCGCGCTGATCATGGACTCCTGGTGGCCGTGCGCGGTGTCGACGACGAGCGTGTCCACGCCCGCGTCGAGGAGCTGCTTGGCCTTGCCCGCGACATCGCCGTTGATTCCGACGGCCGCGGCGATGCGCAGCCTGCCCTCGGAGTCCGTCGCCGGGGTGTACAGCGTCGCGCGCAGCGCGGCCTTGCGGGTGAGGATGCCGACGAGCCTGCCGTCCGCGTCGACCGCGGGGGCGAGCTTGCGGTTGGCGCCGTCGAGCTTGCCGAAGGCGTCGCGGGGGTCGATGTCCGCGTCGAGCAGCACCAGGTCCTTGGACATGACCTCGGACAGCTGCGTGAAGCGGTCGACACCGGTCAGGTCGTGGTCGGTGACGACACCGACCGGCCTGCGCTCGGCGTCGACGACGACACCCGCTCCGTGGGCCCGCTTGTGCAGCAGGGACAGGGCGTCGGCAACGGTCTGGCCCGGGGACAGCTCGATGGGCGTGTCGAGCACGAGGTGGCGCGTCTTGACCCAGCTGATGACCTCGGTGACCACCTCGATCGGGATGTCCTGGGGGATGACGACCAGTCCGCCGCGGCGGGCGATCGTCTCCGCCATCCGGCGCCCCGCGATCGCGGTCATGTTCGCGACGACGAGCGGGATGGTGGTGCCGGTGCCGTCGGGCGAGGAGAGGTCCACGGCCTGCCGGGAACCGACCGCGGAGCGGCCGGGGACCATGAAGACATCGTCGTACGTGAGGTCGTAGGGGACCGAGGGGGACGCCGTGTAGCGACCGGTGCCGGGCTCAAGAAAACGCATAACACTCATTTTTTCATACGAAACGGTGCAGGTCGTTTCCACGAAGACACAGCAATGGACCCCCGCGTTCGTGAGTTCCTCCAAGGAGGTGCTCCGGGGGGCCTGGCAAGTGGAACCTGCCTTACTCGAAGACCCTACCCGAACGCCTTTCAACCATTCGTGATCACGATCCCTGGACCGGGTGACAGGGGGTCAGGTAGCTTCAAATCCGCAGGTCTCGGGGGTGACCGCGACACCGTGCACGAGAGCGCGGCGAAACCCGTCACGTCTGTGGCCGGAGAGGATTCGGATCCGTCTGTGGAGAGCGAACTGCCCGACATCTACTGCCCGTTCCCTCAGCGGACGAACCCGCACGTAGGGCAGACGCGCGAGCACATCGACGCGTGGACGCGCCGCACCGGACTGGTGCACCGGGAGTCAGCGAGGCGTCGTTTCGAGCAGGCCGACTTCGGCGCGTTCGTCGGCATGGTCTACCCGACGGCAGGCAGTGAGCACCTCGACCTGGTCGCCGACTGGTTCGTATGGCTCTTCCTCGTCGACGACCAGCTGGACGACGGCCACCTCGGCCGCAACCCCGAACGGGTACGCGACGTGGTGGCCCGGATGCGCTCCGTGGTGGAGGGAGCGGCTCCCGGCCCCCTGCCGGGCGAGGAGCCGCCCGCCGCCGTCGTCGCCCTGGCCGATCTGTGGGAACGCACGATCCCGCAGGCGGCCCCGCACTGGCGCACACGTTTCGCCTGGCACCTCATGACGTACCTGATGACCGCCACCACCTGGGAGGCCGGGAACCGGGCCGACGGCGTCGTGCCGGCCGAGGAGACCTATGTGGCCCAGCGCCGGCACACCGGGGCGATCCATGTGTGCATGGACCTGATAGAGATCGTGGCGGGCATCGAGGCGCCCGAGTCGGTCCACAACGACCCGCGGTTCATCACGGCTCTGGAAGCCTCGTGCAACGTCGTCTGCTGGGCCAACGACGTGTACTCCTTCGAGAAGGAACAGGTGCTCGGCGAGATCCACAATCTCGTTCACCTCGTACGACACCACCGGGGCTACGGGGAGCAGCAGGCACTCGACCACGTGTGCGCCGAGATAGCCACCGAGACCGAGCGCTTCCTCACGGCCGAGGACGAGCTGCTCGACATGTATCCGCAGCTGTCCGCGCTGCTCGTCCCCTATCTCGACGGGATGCGGAGCTGGATGCGCGGCAATCTGGACTGGTCCCGGCAGACCCCCCGCTACAACCCGGCGGACGTCAGCCAGTACGCGGAGCCCGCGGAGTATCTGGAGGAGACCGTCCTCGGCGTGGCCGCGGACCCTGCGGGATCGAGCGCGTCCGACGGGCAGCGGAGCCGGTAGACGAACGGAGGCCGGGCACCTGTGCGGTGCCCGGCCTCCGTCATGTTCCGTGACTGTCAGTCGTCGGGGTCGGCGCGCTCCAGGGCGGGCCGCTGTCCGGCGGCGGACTCCGTGAGCAGGTAGTCGGCCGCGGCCGTGTCCGTCACCAGGCTGGTGACCAGGCCCGAGCGGAGCACCGCGCCGATCGCCGCCGCCTTGCGCTGTCCGCCGGCGATGGCGACCACCTCGGGGATCCGGCGCAGCCGGTCCGCCTCCACGGTGATGCACCGCTCGCCCAGGTCCCGGCCGACACGTCGGCCGTCGGAGTCGAAAAGGTGTGCGGACATCTCGGCCGCGACCCCGAGCGAGGCGTAGTGTGCCCGCTCCTCGTCCGAGAGCATGTCGTGGACGGTGGAGATGCCCGGCTCCCAGGAACCGATGGAGACCGCGGCGACCGTCACCTTGTCGAAGTACTCGAAAGCGCGGGCGATACCCGTCTGGTGCCGCAGGGCCGCCGCGGTCGCCGGGTCGGGCAGGAGCATCGGCGCGTAGATCGGATGCGCCTCGCCGCCGGACACCTGGGCCGCGCGGCGCACCGCCTCGACCGACCCGCGCTCGGCCGTACCCGCGTCGTAGACCCCGGTCAGCTGCACGACCGTGCAGGGCGGCAGCCGGTCGAGCGCAGCGGCCATGTGGATCGTGGAACGGCCCCAGGCCAGGCCCAGCACATCGCCCTCGTTCACCAGCTCACCGAGCAGTTCGGCCGCGACCTCGCCCAGGTTCTCCGGGTCGGCGGCGTCGTCCTGCTCGTCCGCCGGGGACTCGACGACGACCGCGTGGCGCAACCCGTAGCGGGCCCGGAGCGCGTCGGAGCGCTCCGCGTCCAGCTCGGCCGGTACCCGGATCTCGATCCGTACGAGATCACGCTCGAGAGCCGTCTCCAGAACCCGGGCCACCTTGAAGCGGCTGACGCCGAACTCCTCGGCGATCTGGATCTTCGACTTTCCCTCGAGGTAGAACCGACGGGCCATGGCCGCCGCCTGAACCAGCTCCGCGGGTCCCATCCGCATGGCTGACCGACCCGCCGAGATGCCAGACACCGCGATCTCCTCACTGCTGTTCACACGCCCGATACACCGTCATCCTGTCAGATCCGGCGATCCTTGATCCGGCCCGTCGGGCCGCGTTCATCTGCCCTTTGTTCAGTGGCCGCACGCCCAGGGCGCCGCAGCGGTCGCCGCGTCCGCCTGCTCGCGCAGGGCACGCACGGCCTGGGCCGGGTCCTGCGCCCCGTAGACCGCGGATCCGGCGACGAAGACATCGGCTCCGGCCTCGGCGCATCGCTCGATCGTGGTGGCGGAGACGCCGCCGTCGACCTGGAGCCAGAGCTCGAGACCGTGCTTGGAGATCAGGTCACGGGTCCGGCGGATCTTCGGCAGCATGATGTCCAGGAAGGACTGGCCCCCGAAGCCCGGCTCCACCGTCATGATCAGCAGCATGTCGAGCTCGGGGAGCAGGTCCTCGTACGGCTCGATCGGGGTCGCGGGCTTGAGCGCCATCGAGGCGCGCGCGCCCTTGGCCCTGATCTCCCGCGCCAGCCGTACGGGCGCCGCCGCCGCCTCCACGTGGAAGGTGACGGACCCCGCGCCCGCCTCGACGTACTGCGGTGCCCAGCGGTCCGCGTCCTCGATCATGAGATGGCAGTCCAGCGGAGTGTCCGTGGCCTTGCTCAGCGCCTCCACGATCGGCACGCCGAGCGTCAGATTGGGCACAAAGTGGTTGTCCATCACATCGACATGGAGCCAGTCGGCGCCTTCGACGGCCTTCGCCTCGTCGGCGAGTCGCGCGAAGTCGGCGGACAGGATGCTGGGGTTGATCTGGGCCATGCACCAAGCCTGCCATGTTCCGCGCCACTTCCCCGCCTCGGTGCCCCCCAAAGCCTCACGGGATCATTACGGTTCGCACAATCCCGGCTTTTCGCCCGGCCAGCGTGTGGGTTCGCCATACTTCCGGCGAGGTCGCGCGCGGCACGGGGCCTCCCGCCGGGGCGGCCTGAGAGTCAGCCCTGACGCGAACTCGGCCTGCCGCTGCGCGCGAGGGCGCCCACAGGCGAGCGCGATGGCATCGACTTCCGGGCGAACAGGCCTGTCCAGCCGGACGGCGTGTCCCGCGTACAGCCCTACGCCACTCTTCCCGTCCTCGTTCAGAAGGTTCGATTCGGGCATTGCCCTTCGCCCGAAGCGGTGCAACCGGTATGAATTACGTTGCCGTGGGGGGCGAGGTCGGGGAAGCGGGGGCGTCATGTCGGTACAGGGGAACGGGCCCAGGCAGCGCTGGGAGAGTGCGTCGTTGGGCGCGGGCATCATCTCCGCTGCCATTTCGATTATTTCCGTGCTCTTCAACAGGACCGACTCCTACCTGCTGCCCGTCATGCTCGTCGGAGTGCTCGCTGCGGGCATCACCGTGTGGCTGTCGTCCTACCGCTCCAGCGGCTTCCTGTCGCGGTACCTGCGGTACGTCATGGAACTCTCCGCCCCCTTGGGTTCCGGAGGCCCCACCGGGGCGCATGTGTTCGGACCTGCTGTTTCCCTGCCGGGCGACACTTTCGTCGATGTCGATCTGACCGAGGACGGCCTGCCGGGGCGGCATCCGCTCACCCGTTACCTGCGGAGCGCCAAGCCGGTCGTCCTGCTGCTCGTCGGTGCTCCGGGCACAGGAAAGACGACCCTGCTCAGGCAGACGGCCCTGACCGCGGTGGCAGGCCGGCTCAAGTCGCCGCGGCGCACGCCGGTCCTGCTGCGCCTGGGAGCCCTGGCAACCGATGTCGCCCAAGCACCCGAGTTGTCCCTGGGCGACGTCGCCCATTCCTCTCTCGGCGAGCTCCGGAGCAAGGTCGGGGCCGGCTGGTTCGAGCGCAGACTCAGGAACGGCCGTTGCCTTGTGCTCCTCGACGGCCTCGACGAGGTCCCGGACCCGGACCGGCGAAGAGCCGTGTCCGCCTGGATCGAGGCACAGACGGCACGCTATCCGCGCAATGACTTCCTGATCACCTCCCGCCCCTTCCCGGAAGCCCGGCAGTTACTGCCCGCCGCCCGGATGCTGACTCTGCAACCTCTCACTGACCAGCAGGTCGCCCAGTTCGTGAAGCGATGGCTGAGCAACAACCCCGCATCCCTCCGTCACCCTTCGACACGAGGTGCGGTACCCGGCACCGGGGTGCTGCTGGACAGACTGCGGGATCGCTCGGATCTCTTCGAACTGGCGTCGAACCCCATGCTGCTCTCGCTCCTGATGAGCAGCTTCCGCCTCACCGGTCAACTGCCCGGCAACCGCACCGCCCTCTACGGGGAGGTCTTCAAACAGGCTCTGTCACGGCACCGTTCGCCGGCCGAGGACTTTCCCGATCTGTCGCCGTCGCGGAAGGAACGAGTCGTCCGGGTGCTGGCCCTGGCCATGCTGCAGCAGGGAACGGAGTACGCGTCCGAGGCGGAGTGCTCGCGGATGATCGAGAAGACCCTGCGCCGATCCGGCGCCGTGAACACCAAGCGGTTCCTGGAAGTAATGGTCGAGGACGGCATTCTCGTACGGCGGGACGGACGGGCGTACGCCTTCTTCCATCGCGCGTTCCAGGACTTCCTCGCCGCACAGCAGATCGCTGCCCAGGGATCCTTCCGGCTACTCGTCGAGCACATGGAAAGTCCCCGGTGGCGCGACGTGATCCTCACGTGGGCCTCCTCGTCCGACGCCAGCCCCGTCATCGAGGCGTGCCTCGCGCGCGGCACGCGGCATGCCTTGGCCCTGGCAGTCGCCTGCGCGGACGTCAGCCCGCAGATCGAGCCGGGACTGCGTTCGATGCTGGCCAGGGTGCGCACCTCGCGGCAAACCGCCGGGGCGACGGCGGACGCGCTGACCGAATTCGTGGAGAAGGCGTACTCGGCACCCGCGGCCGAGCTGCTGCTACGGGCCCACGACGAACACCGGCCGGTCAGCCATGACGATATCGAAGGGCTGCCGGCCCGGAGGGACCTGCGCCCGGCCCACGAATGGTCCGAGTCCGACGCCACCGCATTTCTGTCGGCCGCCGTGCTTGCCGGCGAACTCGCCGACCACGACGAGGCGAGGGGCTACCGGTTCAAGGGGCTGATCGCCCTGTCGTATGCCCTGCGCGACCAGAGTCCCGCCTCCTCCCGGGACCTGTGCCTCTCCGCACTGCGCCAGCTCGACCCCGACGAGCCGCACGCCGCCGACGTGCGTCTGGCCTGCCTCGCCTACTTCGGCGATGTGGCGGACCCTCAGGACGAGGAGGAGTGCTTCCGGGCGCTGCGCGCCTCGTGCCGGACCGCGGGGGCTACGGCTTGCGAACTCATGATTCCCCTGGTGGCCGCGCACCGGAAGGCCGCACAGCTGGTTGTCGGCGCCCTGCGCGCGGACGAGGAACTGGCCCGTCGGATCGCGGACGGGCTCGGTACGGACCGGGCCGGTGCGACAACGACCGCCGGCTGGGACGCGGCGGTGGAGAAGTGGCGCCGCGCCCGTCGCGAACTCGTCCACCAATTCTGCGACCTGGCCCATCTGGTTCTCGTGAAGGACGAAATTCTGCATGCCCGGGAACTGGTGGCCGACCGTCTGAGGGAGGAACCGCCCCCCGTGCTCGAACTGGAGGGGCTGGACAGAGCGCTCGACCGACTCGACCACTCGCTCCGGCGGTCGCAGTTCGGCGAACGGGACGCCGCCCTGCGCGCGGCAGCGCGACACGCCAAGGCAATGCGTGCTGCCGTCCGCAGTACTCCGACGGGCCTGTCCGTCGAACTCTCCGAGCCGGCAGCGGCCCGGATCGAGGACCTCGTTCGCAGTGAGAGACGCCGGCTCGTACGGGAGCACCCCCCACGGCCCAGGCTCAGCGCGGCCCTTCCCTTCGCACGCTTGCGGAACGGGGTGGTGACCGTGCCGGTCGAGGTGGCGAACGATGGAGAGCACAGCGCCCCCATCGAAGCCGCCTCGCTCACCACGGGTGACCCGGCTCCACCCGGCGCCCCGGGAAGCGGACGGATCGAGGTGCCGTCGCCCGTGCGCGGCGGGACGGCCACGACCGTCCTGCTGAGGCTGGTGCCCACTCCGATAGCCCAGGGCACCTCCGAGATCGAGACGGAGGTGACCCTCACCTACCGGCCCCGTCACAGCTCGCGGGACGCCACCTGCACGGAGCGTCTGCGGGTCACCCTGGCCACGGAGTACGTGGCGGTCGATCCCAATCCCTTCACGGAAGGCGGTATGGGCCGGCCGGTGCACGACCCCGCCATGCTCTTCGGACGGGAAGAGCTGATCGAAAAGGTGCGCGCCGCACTCGGCGCGGCGTCGGCTCCGGGAGCGGGCATAGCGCTCTTCGGCCAGAAACGCACCGGCAAGTCCTCCATCGGTGTGGAGCTGATGCGACGGCTCGGCACATTCGACGGGCTCCCCGTCGTGGATGTGGGGAACCTCGGTGAACTGACTCCGCAGCGGAAGGCCGACGAAGATCAGTCGACACTGCTCGGCACCTTGCTGTGGCGGATTCTGGAAGGGGCCGACGCGACCATCACGGAAGGGCCCAGGCTGCTTCCCGTCGGCTTCGACCGCAAGTCGCTGATCGAGAGTCCCGACCCGGTGCTGGACTGCAACAGCCTGTTCACCCGGTACCGGGCAGCGCGGCCCGGCAGTCCGCCCTGGGTCGTGTTCATCGACGAGTTCCAGTACATGGACCAGTGGATCCGTGACGAGTTGGTGCATCCGTCGTTCCTGCGGACCTTCAAGGCCATCGTCGAACGCAGCCTGTTCCATCTCGTGCTGGTCGGGCAGGTCCATCTGGAGCGGCTGGTCGAGGAAGACCCGAACGCCTTCGGCGTCTTCGGCCTCGAACGCGTCACCTGTCTCGCCGAGGCCGATGCTCGCGCCCTCATCCAGCAGCCCGTCCAGCTCGGAACCCCGTCAGGGCCCGTCAGCCGCTATCACGAGCGCGCTGTCGAGGAGATCATCCGGCTCACCGGCGGAAACCCCTTCTACATCCAGAAGATCTGTTATGCGCTGATCGAGCACATGAACAAGGAGCGGACCGACATGATCACGGATGCCGACGTCCGAGAGGTCACGGGGCAGCTCCTCGACACGCTGCGGGCCGGGGACTTCGACGGTCTCGAGTCCCCCGACGCCGGCGATCCGCGGTGGGACGCGGCCGAACTGCGCGCAGCACTCGTCGCGGTGGCCTGGGCCTGTCGTGACAAGCCCGCCGCGCACAAGGCGATCCTCCGGTGCCACGAGGGCCCTCTCCCCGTCGAACTCCTGGACCATCTGGTCTCGCGCGAGGTCGTCCGCCGGGTGGGCGACGGGTACCAGTTCGTCGTGGGCCTGTACGAGGAGTGGCTGCGGCGGTACTTCGCAGCCCCGGAAGGACGTCTGTGAACGGGACGAATCCGTACCAGGACGCGGGCGGCGCCCCGGCCGCACCGGGTTTCATCGACCGACCGGACCTGGTCGCGGAGATCGAGTCGGTGTGGCGGTCGCCCGGACGGCCGCGGAACCTCAGCGTCGTCGGCCAGCTCCGGTTCGGCAAGACCAGTGTGGTCGAGCAGGCGCTGCGCCGGGTGGACCGGGCCGACTTGGCGGTCGTCCGCGTCTCCGTGGTCGAGCTCGACTCGGTCTTCGGACTGTTCCGCACGTTCACGAACGAGGTCACCACCCGGTTCCCCGGCGATCAAGAGCTGAACCGGCTGAACGCCACGGCGCAGAGCGCGCGGGGTTGGTACGACCTGAGGAACGCGGTCACCCGCTACTTCGAGACGGTCGCTCGGCGCGACCTGCATGTTCTGCTGGTCCTGGACGAATTCGACCGCGCCCCCTGGGTGCTGGTCGACCTGTCCGCCTACCAGCTGTTGCGTTCGCTGGTCAGCGAACGCACGTACTCGATCGGGGTCGTCACGATCTCCCGGCGTTCGGTCTTCGAGATCGAGGCGGACGCGGCCGGAGGGTCACGGCTCGACGGAGTCATGTCCCTCCGGTGTCACGTCGGCCTCCTGGAACCTCGGGAAGCGGCGTCGCTGCTGAGCATGGCCGGAACGGCCGGAGTCGACCTCCGCCCCGTGGAGTCCGAACTCCTGGCCCGGTGCGGACGTCATGCTTATCTGCTGGGGATTGTCTGCAGGCGCATGGTGGACGAGTTCCACAGGACCGGCTCGCTCGACGTGTCCAAGGCCCTGGAGCTGGAGGCGGGGGCCTTTCACGCGTACTTCGACCGGCTCATCGAGGAGATAGACCTCGATCTGTCCGGGCGCGGCACGCCGCTGCTGCACACCGTCGCCTCGGGCGGGCCCGTGTCCGAACTGCCGGCAATGGATGAGCAGGCCCTGGTCAACAGGGGTGTGCTCCTGCGCGGGCCGGAGACCGTCCGGTTGTTCTCCGACGAGTTCGCGGCCTATCTGCGGACCGCGCTCTCCGGTACGGCGGTGTCCCGGTCGAGGCCTCACGACCGGTATCGGTGCACGGCCCTGGTCGTCGCCACCGAATGGGCCTCCGGGCACGGCGGCCTGAGCACGTTCAACCGCGAGTTCTGCCGCGCGCTCGCCCGCCTGCGGGTGCGTGTCCTGTGTCTGGTGCTGAACGCAACCGATGCCGAGGTGTCCGAGGCGAAGGACTCCGGAGTCACGCTGCTGCCGTGCCGGCCTGTTGCCGGGGCGGACGAGATGGCCAGTCTGATGCGGCCGCTCCAACTGCCCGGGAACGTGGTTCCCGAGCTGGTGATCGGACATGGCCGGATCACGGGTCCGGCCGCCCAGGTGCAGGCGGAGCACTTCCAGAAGGCGAAGCCGAAGACGCTTCACTTCGTACACATGGACCCGGACGAGACCGAATGGCACAAGCTCGACCGGCGGGACGACGCGATGGGGACCGCCGACAGCCGGAAGCGGATCGAGGTCAGCCTCGGCCGTGACGCGGACCGGCTGGTCGCGGTGGGCCCACGGCTGCACGGCTTGTTCCTCGGCCACCTCTCCCGCCGCGACGACACGGACCCTCTGCGTTTCGATCCGGGCTTCGATCTCACCGACAGCCGGGCGCGCAAGGTGCCGGACGGGACACCGCTCACCGTCCTGCTCATCGGGCGCACCGAGGACTGGCACCTCAAGGGCCTGGACCTGGCAGCCGCGGCCTGCGGCCGGGTCGCGGGCTGGCGCCGGGAAGCGAAGAAGCGGGCGATCGAACTCGTGGTCCGCGGCGTCCCCGCGGAGCAGTCGGCCGAGCAGACACAACAGCTGATCGACTGGGCGGGCGATCCCCGGCTGCGTATCGTGCCGCGGCCGTACACCACGGAGGCCGAGCATCTTCAGGACGACCTCATCCGGGCCAGCCTCCTCATCATGCCGTCCCGCGCGGAGGGTTTCGGGCTTGTGGGGCAGGAGGCGATCGTTGAGGGCACACCCGTCCTGGTGAGCGAGACGAGCGGGCTCGCCGAACTGCTGCGGGAGGAGCTCGGCAACGAGCGTGCCGCGTCGTGGGTGGTCCCGATGTCGGGCGGGACCGCAGCCGACGTCGAGACTTGGGCACGGCTGATCGACGGCATGCTGACCGAGAGCGAGCAGAAGTTCACCGCCGCCGAGGCGCTGCGCGTCGAGCTGGCGGAGAAACGGCCGTGGTCGCGGTCGGTGGAAGAGCTCCTGACCGCCATGGGGCTCTGACCCCACGGCCCGGACCGCGCGTTCTGGTCCGGGCCCTGCTGCGGTACCGCCCTGCGGCAGCGGTGCGTCAGCTCTGGGCGGTGTCGTCGTCCGACTGCCCGGCGCCCTCGGCCGCGGCCGCCTTCTCGCGCATCTTCCGCACCAGCTCCGCCTTCTGGTCGGCCGCACCCTGGCGGTCGAGGTTGCGGTGCGGGCCGTTGTTCTGCCGTTCGGCGCGGGACAGCCTCTTGCGCTGGCCGCCGCCCATGCCCACGGGGTTGTTGATGTTCTTGCTGACGGTCATGGGCTCTCCCGGTAAAGATGTGAAGTGACGTACGGATTCATGGGTGGGGGCGGGGGTGCGGCCCGGGGTCAGCCCGTGCGTCGCAGCAGCGCCAGGTACATCGCGTCGGTGCCGTGCAGATGCGGCCACAACTGGACGTCGGGACCGTCGCCCAGGGCCGGTACTCCCGGCATGAGGGGGCGGGCGTCCACCCACTCCGCCTCGACCGGCGCTCCGCCGCGCCCCTTGAGCACGTCCTCGACGACGACGCGGGTCTCGGCCAGATGCGGCGAGCAGGTCGCGTAGCCGACGACCCCGCCGATCCGGACGGCCTTCAACGCCTCGCGCAGCAGGCCCCGTTGGAGCGGTGCGAAGCTCTCCAGGTCCTTCGCTCGGCGACGCCACCGGGATTCCGGGCGGCGGCGCAGCGCACCGAGGCCCGAGCACGGTACGTCCATCAGGATCCGGTCGAAGGTGCCGGGCTGCCAGGGCGGCCGGGTGCCGTCCGCGGTGACCACCTGGTAGGGGCCCGGGTTGCCGGCCAGTGCCCGCTCGACGAGCCGGGCGCGGTGCGGCTGCTTCTCGGCGGCGAGCAGCGCCGCTCCGCGTCCGGCGGCGAGCGCGGCCAGCAGGGCCGCCTTGCCGCCGGGTCCGGCGCAGCCGTCGAGCCACCGTGTGTCGCTGCCCTCCACGGGCGCGTTGGCGAGGGCGGTGGCGACGAGCTGGCTGCCCTCGTCCTGCACACCCGCGCTGCCGTCCTGCACCGCGGTCAGGGCACCGGGCTCGCCGCCCTCGGCCATCCGTACGGCGTAGGGGGACCAGCGGCCCGGCAGGCCGCTCTCCTCACCCAGGGCAGCCAGCAGCTCGTCGGTGGTGGAGCGGCCGGGGCGGGCCACGAGAGTCACCTCGGGGCGTTCGTTGTCGGCTTCGAGGAGGTCCTCGATCCCGGCGCGGCCACCGCCCAGGGCGTCCCACAGCGCGGAGACGATCCACCGCGGATGGGAGTGGACGACCGAGAGGTGCTGCTCGGCATCGTCGTCGTACGACGGCGCGACGCGCTCCACCCAGGTGTCGAGATCGTGCGCCGAGACCTTGCGCAGCACGGCGTTGACGAACTTGGCCCGCCCTTCACCCAGCACGACGCGGGCCAGCTCCACGCTGGCGGAGACGGCCGCGTGGGTCGGGATGCGGGTGCCGAGCAGCTGGTGCACGCCCATGTTGAGCACGTCCAGCACGGGCGGGTCGACCTCGCGCAGCGGCCGGTCGATGCAGGCGGCGACGATCGCGTCGTACGTGCCCTGGCGGCGCAGGGTCCCGTAGACCAGCTCCGTCGCGAGCGCCGCGTCCCGGCCGTCGAAGTCGCCCTTGGCGCGTGCCTTCTTCAGCAGCGGGGGCAGGACGAGGTTGGCGTACGCGTCGCGTTCGTCGACGGCCCTGAGCGCTTCGAAGGCGAGGAACCGGACAGGGTCCTTCTGCGGGCGGCGATGCGGCTTGGCGGGACGGCGACGCTGCTGGTCGTTCACGTGAAAGGTGCTCCGCTGATGGTGAGAGTGGCGAACCCACCCAGCGTACGTCGCCGCCCGGGCCGGCGGCGCGGGCCCCGGAAGCGCGGGGGCCTGCCCGTCGTCAGAGCCCCAGGAGCTCGCCCGGGACGATGCGGACACCACGCGCCCAGTCGGCGGCCTTCATCGGCTTCTTGCCCTGGGGCTGGACCCAGAGGAGCTCCACGGCGTGCGACCCGGTGCCCACGTACACGTTGTTCTTGCCCGCGGACAGCTCGCCCGGCGCCAGGTCGGCACGGTCCAGGACGGGCGCGGCCTGGACCAGCTTGAGGCGCTCGCCCCGGAAGAGGGTCCACGCACCGGGGGCGGGGGTGCAGCCGCGCACGATGCGGTCGACCCGCAGGGCGGGTGCGGACCACTGCACCTGGGCGTCCTCGACGGTGATCTTGGGCGCGAGCGTGATGCCTTCGGCGGGCTGCGGTACGGCGTGCAGGGTGCCGTCCTCGATGCCGTCCATGGTCGCGGCGAGCAGCCCGGCGCCGGCGAAGGCCAGCCGGGTGAGCAGGTCACCGCTTGTGTCCGTGGGCCGTACCTCTTCGGTCAGAACGCCGTACACCGGTCCGGAGTCCAGGCCCTCCTCGATCAGGAAGGTCGACGCGCCGGTCACCTCGTCCCCGGCCATCACCGCGTGCTGCACCGGGGCGGCGCCGCGCCAGGCGGGCAGCAGGGAGAAGTGCAGATTGACCCAGCCGCGGGCGGGCACGTCCAGGGCCGTCTTGGGCAGCAGCGCACCGTAGGCCACCACGGGGCAGCAGTCCGGGGCGATCTCCCGCAGCCGCGCCAGGAAGGCCTCGTCGCGCGGGCGTACCGGCTTGAGCACCTCGATCCCCGCCTCCTCGGCGCGCTCGGCCACCGGGCTGGCGACGAGCCGGCGGCCTCGCCCGGCGGGTGCGTCGGGACGGGTGACGACGGCGGCCACCTCATGGCGGCCGGAGGCGATCAGGGCGTCCAGGGCGGGGACAGCAACCTCGGGGGTGCCTGCGAAGACGAGCTTCATGGGTGGCGGACTGCCTCTCGGGCCGAAACGTACGGTGTGGCGAGCAGCACACCAGTCTAGGGGCTGTCCCGTTGTCCTCCGCGGGCGCACACCCGGGACGACGGGACGGCCCCCGGGCCGGGCCGCCGGGGGGCGTACGCACGCCCGTGCGCCCCGCGCATATGCGCATACGCCCCTGTTGCGTGACCACATGGCCGGGTGAGGCGTTGGTCAAGAGAGATTGACCGAAGTGGGCCGCCGCGATGCGGTCCGATCCCTTTCAACGCCGGTTCGAGAGGCTTGTTCATGGCCGACCACGCAACCCACGACGCCCAGGCGCGTGCCAGTCTGCACCTGCTGGTGCGGGACATCGAGCGGGTCCGGCGGCAGGTGGACGCGCTGCGCACCCTCACTGCGCAGCTGGGCAACGTCTACCGTCCGCGCCGCTCCGGCCCGTCCGCGGGCTTCGTCGTCTACGGCAGGGCCCCGGCGCCCACCGTCCGGCTGGCTCAGGAACTGCGGGACAGCGTCGAGACGCTGGTCACGGCGGCGGTGGACTTCGACCGCTCGCTCGGCTTCTCGTGGGACGCGGTGGGCTCGGCCCTCGGGGTGACCAAGCAGGCGGTGCACCGCCGTTACGGTGCCCGGCGCAACACCCCGCAGCCGGGTGCCGCCGAGGTCGCCCCGGAGTCCGCGCCCCGTCCGCTGTCCGCGCCGCCCGGTTCCTCCCCCGTGCTGCCCGCGGTGCCGGCGGCCCGTTCCATGCCGCCGCAGCCTTCGGCGGACCGCCCCTCGCCGCGCGAGGAGCTGCGCCCCGGCGCCTTCCCCGGCCCCCGCAACGGCTGAACCCGAGCGCCCCTCACCGCGTCCGCACGGCGGGGGCGGCGGACAGGGCGGCGGGGCCCGTACGGCCTCGTCAGCCGATGTCCGGCGGGTCGATCCTGATCCGTACCGGATCTCCGGTCCCCCGGGCCGTCCGCGCCGCCTGAGCCGCCTTCAGGGCGGCCGCGAGCGCCGCCCCGCGCCCCGGCGGCACCCTGACCAGCGCCCGCTCCCAGGTCTCGCCCGGCGGCGCGTCCCCCTGCCTGCGGGGCCTGCCCGAGACGGCCCCCGGCAGCGGTACCGGTCCGAGGATCTCCGCCTCCGACGGCAGTTCCACCGCGGCCAGGTACGCGGCGATCGCCTCCGGCGGCCCGGTCACCGAAGCCATCCTGGACACGGGCGGAAAGCCGAGTTCGGCGCGCTCCGCGAGCTCGCGGCGGGCATGGCCGACGGGGTCCCAGCGCACCAGGGCCTGGACGGGCCGCAGGGTCGGCTCGGCCACGATCACCACGGTGCCCCCCTCCGGCTGCCCCCGTACCAGTGAGGCGGCGGCCGTCCAGCGCCGCAGCGCCTCCTCACCGGCCCGCAGGTCGGGCCGGCCCACCATCGCCCAGCCGTCCAGCAGCAGCGCGGCCGCGTAGCCGCCCTCCGCCACGGGTTCGGCCCCGGGTGTGCTGACCACCAGGGCGGGCTGGTCCGGTACGGAGTCGAGCACATGGTCCCGGCCCGACGTACGCACCGGGACGGCGGGGAACGCCCGGCCCAGCTCCTCGGCGGTCCGCCGGGCACCGACGATCCGGGCCCGCAGCCGCCCTGTGCCGCAGGCGGAACAGCTCCAGGCGGTCTCGGCGCGTCCGCACCAGGCGCAGTTGAGGTCCTGCTGGTCCGGAGCCTCCAGCGGCCCCGCGCAGTGCCTGCACCGCGCGGGTTCGCGGCAGCGTTCGCAGGCCAGCCGGGGTGCGTACCCCCGGCGCGGCACCTGGATCAGCACGGGGCCGCTGCGCAGCCCGTCCCGTACGGTCTGCCAGGCGAGGCTGGGGAGCCGGGCGGAACGCGCCGCCCCGTCCCTCGCGAGCTCTCCGTCGCCGACGGTACGCACCAGGGGCGCCGCGATCCGCAGCTGCTCCCGGTCCGCGCGCAGCGGCAGCGCCCAGCCGCTCTCGACCAGCTGGGCGGCTTCCACGGTGCAGTTCGTCCCGCCCAGGAGGAACGCGCACCGGCCGTGCGCCGCCCTCAGCTCCAGGACTTCCCGGACGTGCGGGAACGGGGCGTTGTCGTCGCTGTGACTGGAGTCCCCGTCGTCCCAGACGGCCACCAGGCCCAGATCGGCGACGGGGGCGAACATGGCGGCCCTGGTCCCGACCACCGCGCGCACCGAACCACGCCGGACGGCGAGCCACTCCCGGTAGCGCTTCTCGGGCCCCGAGTCGGCGGTCAGCAGCGCGTGGCGCCCCTCCCCCATCACCTCGGTGAGCGCGGCGTCCACCCGCCCCGCGGTCCGCCCGTCCGGTACGACGACGAGTGCGCCCCGTCCCGAGGCCAGCGTGGCGGCGACGGCCCTGGCGATCTCCTCGGGCCAGTGCGGCCCGGGCAGTGCGGTCCAGACGGCTCTGGGCGCCCCGCCCTCGGCCAGCGCGCCGAGGAACGCGGGCCCCTGTGCGTACCGCTCCCAGGTCCCGGGCTCCGGGGCCGGGGGCGGTGGCAGCGGCGCGGGTGACGCCTTGGACTCCGCCCGGCCGTTCCTGGGCGGCACGGCGAGCTGCAGCACATCGGCGAGGCTGCCCGCGTACCGGTCGGCGACGGCCCGCGAGAGCGCGAGCAGCTCGGGCCCGAGCACCGGCTCGGGCGAGACGACGTAGGCGAGCGCCGCCAGGGCGCCCTGGTAGTCCGACTCGGCACGCCGCTCGATCAGGAATCCGTCGATCAGCCCACCGCCCTCGCGCCGCCCGCCGCGGACCTGACGCCCCCCGGCCCCGAACCGCACCCGCACCCGGACACCGGGCTGTGCCTCGGCGTCGAGCTCCTCCGGGACGGCGTAATCGAAATACTGATCGAGGTGGAGCGCGCCCTTGTTCACCAGGACCCGGGCGACCGGCAGCTCCTCGGCGAGCGTCGCACCCCGCCAGGTGCGGGGCTTGGCCCGCGGCACCTTGGCCTTGCGCACGGTCTCCCGGATGAGCGCAAGCTGCTCCGGTGCCCCGGCCTCGGGCTCGTCGGACCGCTCGTTGTCGCTGCTCACAGCCAAATTCCTACCAGACGCCACTGACACCGGTTGCGGCTCCCGCAGCGCACGCACCGGGGCCCGGACACCGTGTACGGCATCCGGGCCCCGGAGTACGGGCTGACGTCGGCGGGCTCTAGAGCCCGGCCGCCGTACGCAGCGCGTCCACGCGGTCGGTGCGCTCCCAGGTGAAGTCGGGCAGCTCACGGCCGAAGTGGCCGTACGCGGCGGTCTGGGCGTAGATCGGGCGGAGCAGGTCGAGGTCGCGGATGATCGCGGCCGGGCGGAGGTCGAAGACCTCGCCGATCGCGTGCTCGATCTTCTCCGTCTCGACGGTGGCGGTGCCGAACGTCTCGACGAACAGGCCCACCGGCTCGGCCTTGCCGATCGCGTACGCGACCTGGACCTCGCAGCGGGCCGCGAGACCGGCCGCCACGACGTTCTTGGCCACCCAGCGCATGGCGTACGCCGCCGAGCGGTCGACCTTCGACGGGTCCTTGCCGGAGAAGGCACCGCCGCCGTGGCGGGCCATGCCGCCGTAGGTGTCGATAATGATCTTGCGGCCGGTCAGACCGGCGTCACCCATGGGACCGCCGATCTCGAAGCGGCCGGTCGGGTTCACCAGGAGCCGGTAGCCCTCGGTGTCCAGCTTGATGCCGTCCTCGATGAGCTGCGCCAGGACGTGCTCGACGACGAACTCACGGATGTCGGGCGCGAGGAGCGAGTCCAGGTCGATGTCCGACGCGTGCTGCGAGGAGACGACGACCGTGTCGAGGCGGACGGCCTTGTCACCGTCGTACTCGATGGTGACCTGGGTCTTGCCGTCGGGACGCAGGTACGGGATGGTCCCGTTCTTCCGGACCTCGGACAGCCGGCGGGAGAGCCGGTGCGCCAGGTGGATCGGGAGCGGCATCAGCTCGGGCGTCTCGTCGCAGGCGTAGCCGAACATGAGGCCCTGGTCGCCGGCGCCCTGCTTGTCGAGCTCGTCCTCGTCGCCCTCGACGCGCTTCTCGTACGCCGTGTCGACACCCTGCGCGATGTCCGGGGACTGCGCGCCGATGGACACCGACACGCCGCAGGAGGCTCCGTCGAAGCCCTTCTTGGAGGAGTCGTAGCCGATCTCCAGCACCTTGTTGCGCACGAGGTTGGGGATGTCGGCGTAGGCCTTGGTCGTGACCTCACCCGCGACATGCACCAGACCAGTGGTGATCAAGGTCTCGACGGCGACACGCGAGGAAGGGTCCTCACGCAGGAGCGCATCGAGAATCGTGTCGCTGATCTGGTCAGCGATCTTGTCGGGGTGGCCCTCGGTAACGGACTCCGAGGTGAAGAGACGGCGGGACACATCGCTCCCTGGGGTTGCAGCGGCTGCTGGCTGATCATTGATGGACCTCCGGGAGCTGCGCCCGGCACGTTCCGTCGACCAGTTTATCGGTCGCTTCCGGTGAATGGGCCACGCGTCTCGCCCCTTGGGAGCTCTGTGACCTGCGGCACTGTTGACGGCAGTACGACAATCGCTCCTTCCGGGTGTGACAAATGACCGAATTTCTTGAGCTTCCATCCCGCCGGAGCGGCAATTACGCAATCTAGCCGAAGCGTGCCGCAACCAGGTCCCAGACCGTGTCGGCGAGTGCTTCTTTCGGCCCGTACGGCACAGCGGTCTCGCCGCCGTCGGCCGCGAGCACCACTGCCTCGTTCTCCTCGGACCCGAAGGTCTTGCGCTCCCCCACCTCGTTGACCACGAGCAGGTCGCAGCCCTTGCGTCGGAGCTTGTCGCGGCCGTTGGCGAGGACGTCGTCGGTCTCGGCGGCGAATCCGACGACGACCTGGCCGGGGCGGGCGCGGTCCGCGGAGACCTCGGCGAGGATGTCGGGATTGCGGACGAGGACGAGGGGCGCCGGCTCCTGGCCGTCCTTCTTCTTGATCTTTCCCGCCGCGTAGTCCGCGGGGCGGAAGTCGGCGACGGCCGCGGCCATCACCACCACATCGGCGTCGGCCGCCGCCTTCAGCACGGCCTCGCGCAGCTGCAGGGCGGTTCCGGCGCGCAGGACGTCGGCGCCCGCGGGGTCGGGCAGCCCGGTGTTCGCCTCGACCAGCGTCACCCGGGCGCCGCGGGCGACAGCGGTGCGCGCCAGCGCGTAGCCCTGCTTGCCGGAGGAGCGGTTGCCCAGGTAGCGGACCGGGTCGAGAGGCTCCCGGGTGCCGCCGGCGCTGATGACCACGTGCCTGCCCGCGAGGTCGGGTTCGGCCGGGCCGCGGGTCAGGACGCGGCGGCAGACCTCGAAGATCTCCCCCGGGTCCGGCAGCCGGCCCTTGCCGGTGTCGACGCCGGTGAGGCGGCCGACGGCGGGCTCGATGACGACGGCACCGCGGCGGCGCAGTGTGGCCACGTTCTCCTGGGTGGCCGGGTGCTCCCACATCTCGGTGTGCATGGCCGGTGCGAAGACGACCGGACAGCGGGCGGTGAGGAGCGTGTTGGTGAGGAGGTCGTCGGCGAGGCCGTGGGCGGCCTTGGCGAGCATGTCGGCCGTGGCGGGTGCGACCACGACGAGGTCGGCCGCCTGCCCGATCCGGACGTGCGGCACCTCGTGAACGCTGTCCCAGACCTCGCTCGACACGGGGTTGCCGGAGAGCGCCGACCAGGTGGCGGCCCCGACGAAGTTCAGCGACGCCTCGGTCGGCACGACCCTGACGTCATGACCGGACTCGGTCAGCCGGCGCAGCAGCTCGCACGCCTTGTAGGCGGCGATGCCACCGCTGACCCCCAGGACGACCTTCGGCTTGTCCACTGCGTCTCCCCGCACTCGTTTCTCCGCGCAACCGATGCGCACCCGGCTGCCTGCAGCCGGGGGACGTACGCACTCCATGCTGCCTCACCGCGTGGGAGGGCCCCCGGCGGGCCCGGCCCCGGACACACCACAGGCCCGGCGGTGGTGACCGCCGGGCCTGTGGTGAAGGTGCGTCTCCTGCTTACTGCGCGGGGCCCTCGATGGCCTCGGAGGTCAGCAGGCCCGCGTTGATCTCGCGGAGCGCGATCGAGAGCGGCTTCTCGTGCACGTGGGTGTCGACGAGCGGACCGACGTACTCGAGGAGGCCTTCACCGAGCTGCGAGTAGTACGCGTTGATCTGGCGCGCGCGCTTGGCCGCGTAGATCACAAGGCTGTACTTCGAGTCGGTGGCCTCGAGGAGCTCATCAATCGGCGGGTTGATGATGCCCTCGGGCGTGGTGATGGAAGAGGACACTCTCTGCCTTCCGAAGGGGATAGAGATCAAAGAGATCTTTGATCATGCTGGTTCCGCAGTGGTGATGCTCTGCGTCCGCGGGGCCGACGAGGTCAGTCGTCGATGCCGCGGAGGCCGGAAGCCTGCAGCATCAACGTTAGCAGCTCACGTGCCACGTCCTCGACCGAGGTGTTGACAAGGGTCGTGTCGAACTCCGCCTCGGCGGCCAGCTCGACCTTCGCCGCCATGAGCCGGCGCTCGATCACGTCGGGCGCCTCCGTCCCGCGGCCGGTGAGCCGGCGCACCAGCTCGTCCCAGCTCGGCGGGGCCAGGAAGACCAGCTGCGCGTCGGGCATCGACTGGCGGACCAGCCGGGCACCCTGCAGATCGATCTCCAGCAGCACCGGCTCGCCCGCCTCGAGGCGGTCCAGCACGGCCCGGCGCGGGGTGCCGTAGCGGTTGCCCGCGAACTCCGCCCACTCCAGCAGCTCGCCGTTGGCGATCAGCTTGTCGAACTCCTCGGTGTCCACGAAGAAGTAGTGGACACCGTTGCGTTCGCCGGGGCGCGGCTTGCGGGTCGTGGCCGACACCGAGAGCCAGACCTCGGGGTGAACCTTGCGCATATGAGCGACGACCGTGCTCTTACCGACCCCGGAGGGGCCGGAGAGCACGGTCAGCCGCGGACGTACGTCCGGGGGTACGGGGGAGTTCCCCCGGGATGTTGCAGCCATGGAGCGATTATCCCGCTTCTCAGGAGTGCCTGAGAACGTCAGGCGGCACTGCCGCCGAACTCACGCTCCAAAGATGCGATCTGGTTGGAGCCAAGACCCCGGACCCGGCGGCTCTCGGAGATGCCGAGCCGCTCCATGATCTGCTTGGCGCGGACCTTGCCCACGCCCGGCAGGGACTCCAGCAGGGCGGAGACCTTCATCTTGCCGATGACGTCGTTCTCCTGTCCCGACTTGATGACCTCGTGGAGGGAGGCGCCGGAATGCTTGAGTCGATTCTTGACCTCGGCCCGCTCCCGGCGAGCCGCGGCGGCCTTTTCGAGCGCGGCTGCGCGCTGTTCAGGGGTAAGGGGCGGAAGAGCCACGCCTACGTCACCTCGGATGTCGATCTGTCGGATACGGACCGGTGAGGAACGTGAAAGCCCCACAGCCGGTGAGCAACGAACAACCTGTGCTCGTTGGCTCTCGACCGGAGACTAGCGGCCATGGCCGCCTGAGTCAGCGAGAACAGACGAAAAGTCCTGGTCAGCCTCAGCCGACCGGGACATTTCCGTCATAACAACCCGGATTTCTGCTCAGGATTCCGTCAACGCGCTGTTACGTGGCATGGTCAGCCATCCGAGACGGCTGCGCGGACCTCGTCCGCGAACCGACCGGCGGCTTTGCGCAGCCCTGACGCGTCCGGCCCGTGGCGCAGCACGCCCCGGCTCACGCTCGGCACCACATTGCCCACCGAGGCGCCGAACACACCGGGCAGATCCGCGGGAGTGGCGCCCTGGGCGCCGATGCCGGGAGCGAGCAGCGGACCGTTGATCGCCAGATTCACACCCGCGTCCCCGAGCGTGGCACCGACGACCGCCCCGACCGAGCCGAGCGGAGCCGCGCCCTCGTTCTCGGCGGCCATGTGGTCGAGCATCAGCTGGGCCAGCGGCCGTCCGTCCGCGGTGGTGGCGCGCTGGACCTCGGCGCCCTCCGGGTTGGAGGTGAGGGCGAGGACGAAGACACCCGAGCCGGAGACCGCGGCCGCGTCGAGCGCCGGGCGCAGCGAGCCGAAGCCGAGGTAGGGCGAGACGGTGACCGCGTCGGAGAACAGCGGCGAGTCCTTGTCGAGGTACGTGGCCGCGTAGGCGCCCATGGTGGAGCCGATGTCCCCGCGCTTGGCGTCCATGAGCACCAGGGCTCCGGCGGCGCGCGCCTCCTCGACGGCCTTCTCCAGGACGGCGATGCCGCGCGAGCCGAACCGCTCGAAGAACGCCGACTGCGGCTTGAGCACGGCGACCCGGTCGGCCAGTGCCTCGACGACCGTACGGGTGAAGCGCTCCAGGCCCGCGATGTCGTCGTTCAGGCCCCAGGAGGTGAGGAGCGAGGCGTGCGGGTCGATGCCCACGCAGAGCGGCCCGCGGGTGTCCATGGCGCGGCGCAGGCGGGCGCCGAAGGGTTCGAGGGTCACTGCATGACCTTCCGTGTCGAGGCGCCGACGGCTTCGGCGAGGGTGGCGTACGGGGAGGCGGCCAGGCGCGCGGCCAGGCCCTTGTGGATCGAACGGGCGTAGAACGGGCCCTCGTAGATGAAGGCGCTGTAGCCCTGGACGAGCGTGGCACCGGCGAGGATGCGCTGCCAGGCGTCCTCGGCGTTCTCGACGCCCCCGACGCCGACGAGGGTGATCCGGGTCCCCACACGGGCGTACAGGCGGCTCAGGACCTCCAGGGAGCGCTCCTTGAGGGGTGCGCCGGAGAGTCCGCCGGTCTCCTTGACCAGCGAGGCCGGGGACTTCAGTCCGAGGCTGTCGCGGGCGATGGTGGTGTTGGTGGCGATGATGCCGTCCAGACCGAGCTCGACGGCGAGGTCCGCGACCGCGTCGACGTCGTCGTCGGCCAGGTCGGGGGCGATCTTGACGAGCAGCGGGACCCGGCGGTCCGTGACCGTGCGGTCGGCGGCCTCGCGCACCGCCGCGAGCAGCGGCCGGAGCGCCTCGGTGGCCTGGAGGCTGCGCAGCCCCGGGGTGTTCGGCGAGGAGACGTTGACGACGAGGTAGTCGGCGTGGGCGGCGAGCCGCTCGGTGGACTTGACGTAGTCCCCCACCGCCTCGGCCTCGGGGACCACCTTGGTCTTGCCGATGTTGACGCCGACCGTCGTACGGAAGACGGGCCTGCGGGTGGCCAGGCGTTCGGCGACGGCCGCGGAGCCCTCGTTGTTGAAGCCCATGCGGTTGATCAGCGCACGGTCCGCGACGAGCCGGAACAGGCGCTTCTTCGGGTTGCCGGACTGCGCCTCGCCGGTGACCGTGCCGATCTCGATGTGGTCGAACCCGAGCATCGACATGCCGTCGATCGCGATCGCGTTCTTGTCGAAGCCGGCGGCGAGCCCGAACGGGCCGTGCATCCTCAGCCCGAGGGCCTCGGTGCGCAGTTCCTCGTAGCGGGGGGCGAGCGCGGCGGCGACGAAGGTCCGCAGGCCGGGGACGCGGGCCGCGAGGCGGATCCAGCGGAAGGCCAGGTAGTGGGCCTGCTCCGGGTCCATGCGCTTGAAGACCAGCTGGAAGAAGAGTTTGTACATCACACAGTCCTCATGAAGAGGGGGACACCGTTTCCGGTGTCCCCCTGCTGGCGTCCTAGTCGCGGGCCGCGGTCAGATGTTCCGCGTGTTCCTGGAGGGAACGTACGCCGACGTCTCCGTGGTTGAGCGCGTCGATGCCCTGGACGGCCGCGGCGAGCGCCTGGACCGTGGTGAGGCACGGCACCGACCGGGCGACGGCCGCGGTGCGGATCTCGTAGCCGTCGAGCCTGCCGCCCGTTCCGTACGGGGTGTTGACGATGAGGTCGACCTGGCCGTCGTGGATCAGCTGGACGATGGTCTTCTCCCCGTTGGGGCCCTCGCCCTCGGACTGCTTGCGCACGATGGTGGCGTTGATGCCGTTGCGCTTGAGCACCTCGGCGGTGCCGGACGTCGCCATCAGCTCGAAGCCGTGGGCGACGAGTTCGCGGGCCGGGAAGATCATCGAGCGCTTGTCGCGGTTGGCGACGGAGATGAAGGCGCGGCCCTTGGTGGGCAGCGGGCCGTACGCACCGGCCTGCGACTTGGCGTACGCCGTGCCGAAGACCGAGTCGATGCCCATGACCTCACCGGTGGAGCGCATCTCCGGGCCGAGGACCGTGTCGACGCCGCGGCCGTGGATGTCGCGGAAGCGCGACCACGGCATGACGGCCTCCTTGACGGAGATCGGCGCGTCGAGCGGCAGGGTGCCGCCGTCGCCGTGCTTCGGCAGCAGCCCCTCCTCGCGCAGCTCGGCGACGGTCGCGCCCAGCGAGATGCGGGCGGCGGCCTTCGCGAGCGGGACCGCGGTGGCCTTCGAGGTGAAGGGGACGGTCCGCGAGGCGCGCGGGTTGGCTTCGAGCACGTAGAGGATGTCGCCGGAGAGCGCGAACTGGATGTTGATCAGGCCGCGCACGCCGACGCCCTTGGCGATGCCCTCGGTCGAGGCCCGCAGGCGCTTGATGTCGAAGCCGCCGAGCGTGATCGGGGGCAGTGCGCAGGCGGAGTCGCCGGAGTGGATGCCGGCCTCCTCGATGTGTTCCATGACGCCGCCGAGGTACAGCTCGGTGCCGTCGTAGAGCGCGTCGACGTCGATCTCGATCGCGTCGTCGAGGAAGCGGTCGACCAGGACCGGCCGGGTGGGGCTGATCTCGGTGGACTCGGCGATGTACGAGGAGAGGCGCGCCTCGTCGTACACGATCTCCATGCCGCGGCCGCCGAGCACGTACGACGGGCGTACGAGTACGGGGTAGCCGATCTCGTCGGCGATGGCCTTGGCCTCGGAGAACGTGGTCGCCGTGCCGTGCTTCGGGGCGGGCAGGCCGGCCTCGGCGAGGACCCGGCCGAAGGCACCGCGGTCCTCAGCGGCGTGGATGGCCTCCGGGGAGGTGCCCACGATCGGTACGCCGTTGTCCTTGAGCGCCTGCGCCAGGCCGAGCGGGGTCTGGCCGCCGAGCTGGACGATGACACCGGCGATCGGGCCCGCGAGGGACTCGGCGTGCACGATCTCCAGGACGTCCTCGAGCGTGAGCGGCTCGAAGTACAGCCGGTCGGAGGTGTCGTAGTCCGTGGAGACGGTCTCCGGGTTGCAGTTGACCATCACGGTCTCGTAGCCCGCGTCGCTCAGCGCGAAGGAGGCGTGGACGCAGGAGTAGTCGAACTCGATGCCCTGGCCGATGCGGTTCGGACCGGATCCGAGGATGATCACCGCGGGCTTGGTGCGGGACGCGACCTCGCTCTCCTCGTCGTAGGAGGAGTAGAAGTACGGCGTGTTCGCGGCGAACTCCGCGGCGCAGGTGTCGACCGTCTTGTAGACCGGGCGGATACCGAGGGCGTGCCGCACCTCGCGCACGACGTCCTCGCGCAGACCGCGGATCTCGCCGATCTGGGCGTCGGAGAAGCCGTGCCGCTTGGCCTCGGCGAGCAGCTCGGTGTCGAGGCGCTCGGCGGCGGCCAGCTCGTCGGCGATCTCCTTGATCAGGAAGAGCTGGTCGACGAACCAGGGGTCGATCTTCGTGGCGTCGAAGACCTCTTCCTGCGTGGCGCCGGCGCGGATCGCCTGCATGACGGTGTTGATGCGGCCGTCCGTGGGGCGGACCGCCTCGGCGAGCAGCTCGGCCTTGTCGCCGGGCTCGCCGGTGAAGGCGAACTGCGAGCCCTTCTTCTCCAGGGAGCGCAGGGCCTTCTGCAGCGCCTCGGTGAAGTTGCGGCCGATCGCCATGGCCTCGCCCACCGACTTCATGGTGGTGGTGAGGGTGGAGTCGGCGGAGGGGAACTTCTCGAAGGCGAAGCGAGGGGCCTTCACAACGACGTAGTCGAGGGTCGGCTCGAAGGAGGCCGGCGTCTTCTCGGTGATGTCGTTGGGGATCTCGTCGAGCGTGTAGCCGACGGCCAGCTTGGCGGCGATCTTGGCGATCGGGAAGCCGGTGGCCTTGGAGGCCAGCGCCGAGGAGCGGGAGACGCGCGGGTTCATCTCGATCACGATGACGCGGCCGTCGGTCGGGTCGATGGCGAACTGGATGTTGCAGCCGCCGGTGTCGACGCCGACCTCGCGGATGATCGCGATGCCGATGTCGCGCAGCCGCTGGTACTCACGGTCGGTGAGGGTCATCGAGGGGGCGACGGTGATCGAGTCCCCGGTGTGGACGCCCATCGGGTCGAAGTTCTCGATGGAGCAGACGACCACGACGTTGTCGTTCTTGTCGCGCATCAGCTCCAGCTCGTACTCCTTCCAGCCCAGGATGGACTCCTCCAGGAGCACCTCGGTGGTCGGCGAGAGCGTGAGGCCCTGTCCCGCGATCCGGCGCAGCTCCTCCTCGTCGTGGGCGAAGCCCGAACCGGCGCCGCCCATGGTGAAGGAGGGGCGGACGACGACGGGGTAGCCGCCGAGGGTGTCGACGCCCGCGATGACGTCGTCCATGGTGTGGCAGATGACGGAGCGGGCGGACTCGCCGTAACCGATCTTCGCCTTGACGGCTTCGACGACACCCTTGAAGAGGTCGCGGTCCTCGCCCTTGTTGATGGCCTCGACGTTGGCGCCGATGAGCTCGACGCCGTACTTCTCCAGGACACCGTTCTCGTGCATGGAGATCGCGGTGTTGAGCGCGGTCTGGCCGCCCAGCGTCGGCAGGAGCGCGTCGGGGCGCTCCTTGGCGATGATCTTCTCGACGAACTCGGGGGTGATCGGCTCGACGTACGTGGCGTCGGCGATCTCCGGGTCGGTCATGATCGTCGCCGGGTTGGAGTTGACCAGGATGACGCGCAGGCCCTCGGCCTTGAGGACGCGGCAGGCCTGGGTGCCGGAGTAGTCGAATTCGGCGGCCTGCCCGATGACGATCGGGCCGGAGCCGATGACCAGGACGGACTGGATATCGGAGCGCTTAGGCACGCTGGCCCTCCATCAGGGAAACGAAGCGGTCGAAGAGGTACGCGGCGTCGTGCGGGCCGGCGGCTGCTTCGGGGTGGTACTGGACGCTGAAGGCAGGCCGGTCCAGGAGCTGGAGGCCTTCGACGACCTGGTCGTTCAGGCAGACGTGGGAGACCTCGGCGCGGCCGAACTCCGTGTCGGAGACCTTGTCGAGGGGTGCGTCGACGGCGAAGCCGTGGTTGTGCGCGGTGACCTCGACCTTGCCGGTCGTACGGTCCTGCACGGGCTGGTTGATGCCGCGGTGGCCGTACTTCAGCTTGTAGGTGCCGAAGCCGAGTGCGCGGCCCAGGATCTGGTTGCCGAAGCAGATGCCGAAGAGAGGTGTCTTCCGCTCCAGGACGCCCTGCATGACGGAGACCGGGTGGTCGGCGGTGGACGGGTCGCCGGGGCCGTTGGAGAAGAAGACTCCGTCGGGCTTCACCGCGTACACCTCGTCGAGGGTGGCGGTGGCGGGCAGGACGTGCACCTCGATGCCGCGCTCGGCCATGCGGTGCGGGGTCATGCCCTTGATGCCGAGGTCGATCGCGGCGACCGTGAACTTCTTGGTGCCGACCGCGGGGACGACGTACGTCTCCTTGGTGGCGACCTCGGCGGAGAGGTCGGCGCCGCTCATCTCGGGCGCCTGGCGCACCTTGGCGAGCAGTATGCCCTCGTCCGCGATGGCGTTGCCGGAGAAGATGCCGACGCGCATCGCGCCGCGCTCGCGGAGGTGCCGGGTCAGCGCACGGGTGTCGATGCCGCTGATGCCGACGATGCCCTGGCTGACGAGCTCCTCGTCCAGCGAGCGCCGGGAGCGCCAGTTGGAGGGCTTGCGGGCGGGGTCGCGGACGACGTATCCGGCGACCCAGATCTGCTTCGACTCGGGGTCCTCGTCGTTCACACCGGTGTTGCCGATGTGCGGGGCGGTCATCACGACGACCTGGCGGTGGTACGAGGGATCGGTCAGCGTTTCCTGGTAACCGGTCATGCCGGTGGAGAACACCGCCTCGCCGAAGGTCTCCCCCACGGCCCCGTAGGCGCGGCCGCGGAAGGAGCGGCCGTCCTCCAGGACGAGTACGGCGGGAGCTTTGTCGGCTCCCCGGGTGGAGATCGTCATCGTGCGGTGCCTTCCGTAGTGCTGGTGAGGTGGTTGACGGCGTCGACCCAGGCCGGGTGCTCGGCGGCGTGGTCGGAGCGGAATCCGGAGTCGATCAGCTTGTCGCCGTGCGCCCAGGTGATGACCAGGAGGCCGCCCTCGGGGAGGACCTTGCCGGCGAGTGCCTTGTCCAGCCGGGCCTCGCGCAGTGCGGCGGCGGGGACGAAGAAGTCGGCCGCACCGGGGCGTACGACGTCGAGGCCCTGCTCCATGAGGGTGAGTTCCACCCGGCTGCGGGTGCCGAGGCCGTGGGCGACGATCCGGTCGAGCCACTGTCCCGCGGTCGTCGACGCGTGGTAGCGGCCGGTCAGCGTGAGCAGCTTCTCGCCGTCCGCGAATCCTTCGGGGGCCGTGGCGAGCTCGGGCAGATCCGACTGGAGGCTCCCGCGCCACTTCCACCCCTGGCGCATCAGCCAGTAGACGAAGGCGATGAAGACGACCAGTCCGAGGACCCAGCTGATGCGGGCGGACCAGTCGGTCACGTCCGCCGACTTCTGCTCGGCGGCCAGCTGGTAGAGGGGGTTCAGTGTTGTCACGCGAGCTTCCCGTCGACGACCGTGGCACGGCCCCGCAGGAAGGTGTGGGTCACTCGGCCCGGCAGCTCGCGACCCTCGTACGGAGTGTTGCGGCTGCGGGACGCGAAGCCCGCGGGGTCCACGGCTCCACGGTATGCCGGATCGACCAGGGTGAGGTTGGCGGGCTCACCCGCCGAGACGGGCCGGCCGTGTCCTTCGAGCCGGCCGATGGCCGCGGGACGGAACGACATGCGGTCGGCGACACCCGCCCAGTCGATGAGACCGGTGTCCACCATCGTCTGCTGGACCACGGACAGCGCGGTCTCCAGGCCCACCATGCCCATGGCGGCGGCGGCCCACTCGCAGTCCTTGTCCTCGTGCGGGTGCGGGGCGTGGTCGGTGGCGACGCAGTCGATCGTGCCGTCGGCGAGCGCCTCGCGCAGGGCCATCACGTCGGCCTCGGTGCGCAGCGGCGGGTTCACCTTGTAGACGGGGTCGTAGGTCCGTACGAGCTCGTCGGTGAGGAGCAGGTGGTGCGGGGTGACCTCGGCGGTGACGTTCCAGCCCTTGGACTTGGCCCAGCGGACGATCTCCACGGAGCCGGCGGTCGAGAGGTGGCAGATGTGCACCCGGGAGTCGACGTGGGCCGCGAGCAGGACGTCGCGGGCGATGATCGACTCCTCGGCGACGGCGGGCCAGCCGCCGAGACCGAGCTCGGCCGAGACGATGCCCTCGTTCATCTGGGCGCCCTCGGTGAGGCGGGGCTCCTGGGCGTGCTGGGCGACGACACCGTCGAACGCCTTCACGTACTCCAGGGCGCGTCGCATGATCACCGCGTCGTCGACGCACTTGCCGTCGTCGGAGAAGACCCTCACTCCGGCGGCGGAGTCGTGCATGGCTCCGAGTTCGGCGAGCTGCTTGCCCTCCAGGCCGACGGTGACGGCGCCGATGGGCTGCACGTCGCAGTAGCCGGACTCCTTGCCGAGCCGCCAGACCTGCTCGACGACACCCGCGGTGTCGGCGACCGGGAAGGTGTTGGCCATGGCATGAACGGCGGTGAAGCCGCCGACGGCCGCGGCCCGGGTGCCGGTGAGCACCGTCTCGGAGTCCTCGCGGCCGGGCTCGCGCAGGTGCGTGTGCAGGTCGACGAGGCCGGGCAGCAGGACCTGGCCAGCGGCCTCGATCACGGTGGCGTCGCCGGCGTCGAGCCCGGTGCCGACCGCGGAGATGGTCTCGCCGTCGATGAGGACGTCCTGGGGCTCGCCGCCGAGGACCTTCGCACCGCGGATAAGGATCTTGCTCATGGTTACTTGTTCTCCTCGGTACGGGTGTGAACGGCGGGAGCGGCGGGCTCGGAGCCGCCGAGCAGCAGGTAGAGCACGGCCATGCGGATCGACACGCCGTTGGCCACCTGCTCGACGACCGTGCAGCGGTCGGAGTCGGCGACGTCGGCGGTGATCTCCATGCCGCGGACCATCGGGCCGGGGTGCATGACGATGGCGTGCTCGGGCATGCGCGCCATGCGCAGGCCGTCCAGGCCGTAGCGGCGCGAGTACTCGCGCTCCGTCGGGAAGTACGCGGCGTTCATCCGTTCGCGCTGCACACGGAGCATCATCACCGCGTCGGACTTCGGCAGCACCTCGTCGAGGCTGTAGTTGACGTCGCAGGGCCACTGTTCGACACCGACCGGTACGAGGGTGGGCGGGGCCACCAGAGTGACGTGCGCGCCGAGTGTGGTCAGCAGGTGGACGTTGGACCGGGCCACCCGGCTGTGCAGGATGTCGCCGACGATCGTGATCCGGCGGCCCTCGAGGTCCCGGCCGAGCCCCGCGTCGGCACCGACCAGCCTGCGGCGCATCGTGAAGGCGTCCAGCAGTGCCTGGGTGGGGTGCTCGTGCGTGCCGTCGCCCGCGTTCACGACGGCCCCGTCGATCCAGCCCGATGTCGCGAGGCGGTACGGAGCCCCCGAGGCGCCGTGCCGGATGACGACGGCGTCGGCACCCATCGCCTCCAGCGTCAGGGCGGTGTCCTTGAGGGACTCGCCCTTGGAGACGGACGAACCCTTCGCGGAGAAGTTGATGACGTCGGCGGACAGCCGCTTGGCGGCGGCCTCGAACGAGATCCGCGTGCGCGTCGAGTCCTCGAAGAAGAGGTTGACGACGGTACGGCCGCGCAGGGTGGGGAGCTTCTTGATCGGCCGGTCCGCGACCCGGGCCATTTCCTCGGCGGTGTCGAGGATCAGGACGGCGTCGTCGCGGGTGAGGTCTGCGGCCGAGATGAGGTGACGCTTCATCTGGGGTTCTCCGTGGATGGTGGAGGGATCAGGCATGCGGGCGTGCGGAAGCTGCCGTACGGCCACTGGAGCGGCGTACGGGGCGCGGAGCTACTGCTCGCCCGCCGGGACGGTCTGCTTGACGCCGAGCAGCACGGCGTCGCGGCCGTCCTCCTCGGCGAGCTGGACCTTGACCGTCTCCCGCAGCGACGTGGGGAGGTTCTTGCCGACGTAGTCGGCGCGGATCGGGAGTTCGCGGTGGCCGCGGTCGACGAGGACCGCGAGCTGCACGGCGCGGGGGCGGCCGATGTCGCCGAGCGCGTCGAGTGCGGCGCGGATCGTACGGCCGGAGAAGAGCACGTCGTCGACCAGGACGACGAGCCTGCCCTCGATGCCCTCACCGGGGATCTCGGTGCGGGCCAGGGCGCGCGCGGGGCGCATCCTCAGGTCGTCGCGGTACATCGTGATGTCGAGCGATCCGACCGGCGTCTTCCGGCCGGTGATCTCTTCGAGTTTCCCGGCGAGCCGGGAGGCGAGGTAGACCCCCCGCGTCGGGATGCCGAGGAGCACGACGTCGTCGGCGCCCTTGGCGCGTTCGACGATCTCGTGGGCGATTCGGGTCAGTACCCGGGCGATGTCGGGAGCCTCGAGAACGGGGCGTGCCGCATTGCCGTGGTCGTCATGCTGTGCGTCCATAAGAAACGGACCTCCTTCTCCGCCTCACTGGACGGACGTTAAAGGACGTCGAAATTGCGTCATCCACGTTACCAGGGCTTGTGCGAGCCCCGACCCCGCCCCCGGGAGGTGGCAGTCCGGACCTTTCAGCTTGACGCATCCAAGTAACGCTGCGTAACCTCACAGTGAGTTACCAGCCACGCGGCGGAGCCGCAGAATGTTCCAGCGTCCGGGGAGCCTTATGTCCAGCGAATACGCAAAACAGCTCGGGGCCAAGCTCCGCGCCATCCGCACCCAGCAGGGCCTCTCCCTCCACGGCGTGGAGGAGAAGTCGCAGGGCCGCTGGAAGGCCGTAGTGGTCGGTTCGTACGAGCGCGGCGACCGCGCCGTGACCGTGCAGCGCCTTGCCGAGCTGGCGGATTTCTATGGCGTCCCGGTGCAGGAGCTCCTGCCCGGCACGACGCCCGGCGGGGCCGCCGAGCCGCCGCCGAAGCTCGTCCTGGACCTGGAGCGCCTCGCCCACGTCCCGCCGGAGAAGGCCGGACCGCTGCAGCGTTACGCGGCGACGATCCAGAGCCAGCGCGGCGACTACAACGGCAAGGTGCTGTCGATCCGCCAGGACGACCTGCGCACCCTGGCCGTGATCTACGACCAGTCGCCGTCCGTGCTCACGGAGCAGCTGATCAGCTGGGGCGTGCTGGACGCCGACGCGCGCCGCGCTGTGGCCCACGACGAGGGCTGACAGCCGCAGCAGAAACGTACCGCCGGGTAGGCGGGGGCCCTCGGGCACCCCGCCGGCCCGGCGTTTCCGTTTCCCGGGCCCTTGGCGGTTCGCGCTCCGTTCCCCGGACGGGCAGGTGCCGGGCACGCCGAAGGGCCCACAGCTCGCGCCATGGGCCCTTCGTTCGGCTGAACGCCGCCGGAGAGGCTACTGCTCCCGGCGAAGGTTCGGCTTGAGGTCCTTGAAACGGGCCAGCAGGCCGTTCACGAAGGACGGGGAGTCGTCCGTGGAGAACTCCTTGGCGAGCTGGACCGCCTCGTCGATCACCACGGCGTCCGGGGTCGAGTCCATCCAGATCAGCTCGTACGCGCCGAGCCTGAGGATGCTCCGGTCGACGACCGGCATGCGGTCGATCTCCCAGTCCACGGCATAGGTGACGATGAGGTCGTCGATCCGGTCCGCGTACTGCGCGTACCCCTCGACGAGCTCCATGGTGAATTCGCCGACCGGCGGCTGTCGGTCGTCGGTCCGCGAGAGCCGAACCCAGTCCGCGAGGACCGTCTGCACGGACTCACCGCGCTGGTCGGCCTCGAAGAGGATCTGGAAGGCGCGCTTGCGGGCCTTGTTCCGGGCAGCCACGGTTAGCTGTTCACCCGGCCGAGGTAGTCGCCCGTACGGGTGTCGACCTTGATCTTCTCGCCGGTGGTGATGAAGAGCGGCACGCCGATCTCGTAGCCCGTCTCCAGGGTGGCGGGCTTGCTGCCACCGGTGGAGCGGTCACCCTGGACGCCCGGGTCGGTGTGCTGGATCGTCAGCTCGACCGCGGCCGGCAGCTCGACGTAGAGCACCTCGCCCTCGTGCTGCGCGACCGAGGCGGTGAAGCCCTCGATCAGGAAGTTGGCGGCGTCGCCGACAGCCTTGCGGTCGACCATCAGCTGGTCGTACGTGTTCATGTCCATGAAGACGAAGTACTCGCCGTCCATGTACGAGAACTGCATGTCTCGGCGGTCAATGGTGGCCGTTTCGACCTTCACGCCGGCGTTGAACGTCTTGTCGACGACCTTGCCGGAGAGCACGTTCTTGAGCTTGGTACGCACGAAAGCCGGGCCCTTGCCGGGCTTGACGTGCTGGAACTCGACGACGGACCAGAGCTGGCCTCCGTCGAGCTTGAGCACCAGGCCGTTCTTGAGGTCGTTCGTGGAAGCCACGGTTGCGGAATCTCCTGGACTGAAGCTGGTGGACGACAAAGGATGCGCGCTAGAGCGCGAGCAGCTCCTTGGTCGTAATGGTGAGTAGCTCGGGTCCGCCGTCCGCCTCGGGGCGCACGACGAGCGTGTCATCGATCCGGACACCGCCCCGGCCCGGGAGGTGGACCCCCGGTTCGACGGTGACCGGCACACAAGCGTCCAGTTTACCCATGGCTGTCGGTGCCAGCTGCGGGTCCTCGTCGATTTCGAGCCCGACCCCGTGCCCGGTCCAGGCCTGGAGGCCCTCCGTGTGACCCGCCGAGTCCAGCAGATGACGGGCCGCGTGGTCCACGTCGCGGTAGGCGGCACCGGGTACGAGAGCCTCCCGTCCGGCCCGCTGAGCGGCGAAAACAAGGTCGTACAGGTCGATCTGCCATGCGGCGGGAGCGGTCCCGATGACGAAGGTCCGCCCGATCTCGCACCGGTAGCCGCGATAGTTCGCCCCCAGGCAGACGGAGAGAAAATCGCCTTCCTCCACCCTCCGGTCCGAGGGCCGGTGACGTCCCTGGCCCGAATTGGGGCCCGTACCGACGGAAGTGGAGAAGGCGGGGCCGTCCGCGCCGTGGTCCACCAGGCGGCGCTCCAGCTCCAGGGCCAGGTGCCGCTCCGTACGGCCCACCAGGATGGATTCGAGGAGCTCTCCGAGGGCCTGATCGGTGATCTCGGCGGCGATCCGCAGGCAGGCGATCTCCTCCTCGTCCTTGACGACCCGCAGCTGCTCCACGGTGAAGCCGAGGTCGGCCAGACGGAGGCGGGGGGCGACCGAGCCCATGGCACGGTGCCGGGAGACGGTGAGGTCGTGCTCCTCCACGGCGAGGGAGTCCGCGTCGAGGGAGAGGGCCAGATCCGCGGCGGCGACGACGGGATCCCCGTCGGGCGCGGGCAGCACCGTCAGCCGCAGCTGTTCGTCGGGGCGCCCGTGGGCGGGGTCGCCCGTCGGGGCACGGGGGCAGAGCAGGACGTCCTGTCCGGGGCCGAGGAGCAGCACGGCGCCGGGCGGGGCCCCGCCCGCGAGATAGCGGACGTTGGCGGGGCGGGAGACCAGGGCCGCAGCGGATCCGGCGGCGGCGTACCGGTCGCGGAGCAGCCCGCGTCGGACGGCGTACACCTCTGACATGTTCCGAGCCTACGAGCGCGGGCGGCGGGCCGCCCGGTCAGCGCATCCGACCGGGGGCGCCGCACCCGCGGCTACCAGGTCGGCGGGCTGGCTATGGAGCGGGCGAGCACGTCGTCCAGGACCCTGGCGGTGGTCTCGACGTCGTACGTGGAGTTGTCGATGATCGGCAGGCCGGAGCCGTACCAGCCGGCCATCCGGCCGTGGATCCGGGCGACTTCCTCGTCGGAGAGGCGGCGGTTGCCGCTGCGTGCCGCGTTGCGCTCCAGGACGATCTCCAGGCCGGGCAGGAGGACGACGGGCAGCAGGCCGGGGCCCACGTGGCGCTTCCAGCCTCCCAGGCCGACGACGGGCCGGTCGGGGAAGACGGCGTCGTCGAGGATGCACGAGATGCCGTTGGCCAGGAAATTACGGGCGGCGAAGCCGCAGGTGCGGCGCGCCAGCCGGTACTGCGCCTCGGAGTGGTCGTTCCACCCGGCCTGCGGGTCGGCGAAGCCAGAGCAGACCCATTCGCGGACGTCGTCGAGGGAGACATGCGCGGTGGGGACGCGGCGGCGGCCCGCCCAGAGCTTGGCGACCGTGGTCTTGCCGGCCCCTGCCGGGCCGATCAGCAGCACGGCCAGGGTCGCCGTGCCGGTGCCCGCCTCGGCGGGCGGCGCGGGCAGCGGAACGGGTCCGCCCGGCGGGAGCTGGATGTGCCCGGTGGTCTCCCGCGAGGGCGGGGACGGGGCGTGCTGGGGTGCGGGGCCGGTCCATCCCTGCCCCTGGGGGGCGGGAGGTATCGGCGGCGGTCCCGGCGGACCGGGGTGGCCGGGGTGCTGGGCCTCCTGCGTCCACAGCCCGTTTCCGGGACCGTGGGGCGGCGGCAGCGGGGCCCCCACTGCGTGCTGCATCCGGTGCCACTCCGTCTCGTGCAGGCAACTGGCGCTGGTCGACGGCAACCGTACCTTCCTGGGCCGCCACCGAGTGAACGGCCCAGGGAGGCACGAAGTGCCCGTTGACAGTCCGTCAGGCCGTCAGCTCGTCGGCCAGGGCCCGCAGGGCGAGGCGGTAGGAGCCGATACCGAATCCGGCCACGGTGCCGGTGGCCACCGGGGCGACCACCGAGGTGTGGCGGAATTCCTCACGTGCGTACGGATTCGAGATGTGCACCTCGATCAGCGGAGCGGTGCGCTGGGCGGCCGCGTCGCGCATGCCGTACGAGTAGTGGGTGAACGCGCCCGGGTTGAGAACGACCGGAATCGATCCGTCGGCTGCCTCGTGGAGCCAGCGGATCAGCTCGCCCTCGTCGTTGGTCTCGCGGACGTCGACGTCGAAGCCGAGCTCCTTGCCGACGGTGCGGCACGTGTCGACGAGACCCGCGTACGACGTCGCCCCGTACACGTCGGGCTCGCGGGAGCCGAGCCGTCCGAGGTTCGGGCCGTTGAGCACGAGGACCCTGCGGGTGGTCATGCGGAGACCTCCCCGTAGGCGGCGAGGAGGACCGCCGGGTCGGGTCCCTCGAGCACGGTGGGCTTCCCGATGCCGTCCAGGACGATGAAGCGCAGCAGGTCGCCGCGCGACTTCTTGTCGACCTTCATGTTCTCCAGGAGCTTGGGCCACTGGTCGCCGCGGTAGGTGAGCGGCAGTCCGACGGACTCCAGGACGGCGCGGTGCCGGTCGGCGGTGGCGTCGTCGAGGCGTCCGGCGAGCCGGCCCAGTTCGGCGGCGAAGACCATGCCGATCGAGACCGCGGCGCCGTGGCGCCACTTGTAGCGCTCGTTCTTCTCGATGGCGTGGGCCAGGGTGTGCCCGTAGTTGAGGATCTCCCGGAGTCCGGACTCCTTGAGGTCGCTGGAGACGACCTCGGCCTTGACCCGGATGGAACGCTCGATCAGCTCGGCGGTGTGCGGTCCCGCGGGCGTACGGGCGCCCTGCGGGTCGGCCTCGACGAGGTCGAGGATCACCGGATCGGCGATGAAGCCGGCCTTGATGATCTCGGCCATGCCGGAGACGTAGTCGTTGACCGGCAGCGAGTCGAGCGCGGCGAGGTCGCAGAGCACTCCGGCGGGCGGGTGGAAGGCGCCGACGAGGTTCTTGCCCTCGGCGGTGTTGATTCCCGTCTTGCCGCCGACGGCCGCGTCGACCATGGCGAGCACCGTCGTCGGCACGGCGATCCAGCGGACCCCGCGCAGCCAGGTGGCGGCGACGAAGCCCGCCACGTCGGTGGTGGCGCCGCCGCCGACACCGACGATGACGTCGGTGCGGGTGAAGCCGGTCTGGCCGAGCGCCTTCCAGCAGTAGGCCGCGACCTCGACGGTCTTGGCCTCCTCGGCGTTCGGCAGCTGGATCGCGATGGCCTCGTAGCCCTGGTCGGCCAGGTCCTGGCGGACCGCCTCACCGGTCTCGGCGAGCGCTTCGGGGTGCAGGACGGCGACCCTCCTGGCGCGGTCGCCGATGAGGTTCGCCAGCTCGCCGAGAAGCTGACGGCCGACGAGCACCTCGTACGGGTCGGTGCCCGCCGTGCCGGCGATCTGGATGCGCGTGGTGCCCTGCTCGGTCATACGTGTGTTCTCCCGGCCGGACAGCAGGGACTCGCCCGTGCGCTCCGGCAGTTCCAGTGCGTCGAGGACCGCCTGGGCGACCTCTTCGGGGGTGCGTTCGTCGGTGGCGACGACGGAGCGGGCCACCTCTTCGTAGAGATGGCGCCTGGCCTCCATGAGCTCGCGCCACTGCCGTCGCGGGTTGACGGCGAGCAGGGGGCGGGCGGTGTTCAGCCCGACCCGCTTGACGGCCTCGTCCACGTCCATCGACAGGTAGACGACGGCGTGGCCCGCGAGCAGCTCACGGGTGTTCTCGTCGAGCACCGTTCCGCCGCCGAGGGAGAGGACGCCCCGGTGCTGGGCCATGGCGTCCTGCACCGCCTGCCGTTCCAGCGCCCGGAAGTGCTCCTCGCCCTCGTCGAAGAAGATCTCGGAGATCGCCTTGCCCGCCGTGGCCACGACATCCGCGTCGGTGTCCCGGTAGGTGGTGCCGAGGCGCTCGGCGAGCAGCTCGCCCACCGTGGACTTGCCGACCCCCATGGGGCCGACGAGGACGATCAGCGGGCCGCTCACCGGATCTGCAGGTGGGAGAGGTACGACTGCACGTTGCGGTGGGTCTCCGCGACGCTGTCGCCGCCGAACTTCTCCGCGACCGCGTCGGCCAGCACCAGCGCGACCATCGCCTCGGCGACGATCCCGGCGGCCGGGACGGCACAGACGTCGGAGCGCTGGTGGTGGGCCTTGGCCGCCTCACCGGTGACGACGTCGATGGTGGCGAGCGCGCGGGGCACGGTGGCGATCGGCTTCATCGCGGCGCGGACCCGCAACAGCTCACCCGTGGTCAGGCCGCCCTCGGTGCCGCCGGAGCGGCCGGAGGTGCGCCTGATCCCGTCCGCGGTGGCCACGATCTCGTCGTGCGCCTTGGAGCCCGGCACCCGGGCCAGGTCGAAGCCGTCGCCGACCTCGACGCCCTTGATGGCCTGGATGCCCATCAGCGCGGCGGCGAGCCGTGCGTCGAGCCGGCGGTCCCAGTGCACATGCGAACCGAGACCGACGGGCACGCCGTACGCGAGCACCTCGACGACTCCGCCGAGGGTGTCGCCGTCCTTGTGGGCCTGGTCGATCTCCGCGACCATCGCCTTCGACGCGTCGGCGTCCAGGCAGCGCACGGGGTCGGCGTCGAGCCGCTCGACGTCGGAGGGCTTGGGGTAGACGCCGTAGGGCGCCTTGGCCGCGGCCAGCTCGACGACGTGGGAGACGATCTCGATGCCCGCGGTCTCCTTGAGGTAGGAGCGGGCGACGGCGCCGAGGGCGACACGGGCCGCGGTCTCCCGGGCGCTGGCGCGCTCCAGGATCGGCCGGGCCTCGTCGAAGCCGTACTTCTGCATCCCGGCGAGGTCGGCGTGACCGGGCCGGGGCCGGGTCAGCGGGGCGTTACGGGCCTGCTCGGCCAGTACGTCGGGGTCGACCGGGTCGGCCGACATGACCTGCTCCCACTTGGGCCACTCGGTGTTGCCCACCATCACGGCAACGGGTGAACCCATGGTCAGGCCGTGCCGGACGCCGCCGAGGAAGGTGACCTCGTCCTTCTCGAACTTCATCCGAGCGCCGCGCCCGTAACCGAGCCGTCGCCGGGCGAGCGCGTCCGCCACCATCTCCGTGGTGACCGGGATGCCGGCGGGAAGTCCCTCCAGCGTCGCCACCAGTGCGGGGCCGTGCGACTCTCCTGCGGTCAGCCAGCGCAACCTGCTCAACGGTGCTCCTCATGCTCGCGCCTGAAAACTGCAACGGCGCGACCGGGTGCGCGGCCCTGGCCCGCCACCCCGATCCTCCCACGCCCGGGGGCGCGAACCACCCGCCGGTCCAGCAGACGGACCGTTCCGGCACTCGACGCGACCCGGCGAAACGGGACGAGGCGGGCCGCAATGTGCACTTCGCCCGACCGTGGTCGGCGCGGCGTCAGTGCTCGCGAGCCGCCAGGGCCTCTTCGCCCGCCGCCCGCATCGCGGCCAGCGGACCGGGCACTCTCCCGGTCATCTGCTCCACCTGGAGGACGGCCTGATGGACGAGAAGATCGAGACCCGCGACCACGGTCCCTTCGGCTGCCGACCAGCGAGCGGCCAGCGCGGTCGGCCACGGCTCGTAGAGCACGTCGAACAGGGTGCCCGGGGCATCCGGTACCGCATCCGCCAGCGCGTCCGTGCTGCCGGCCGGGGTGGTGGCGATCACCAGCGGGGCCCGCAGTGCCTGCCCCGCCGATGTCCAGTCCGCGACCCGGACATCGACGCCGAGGCGGTCGCCCCAGCCGCGCATCTCGTCGCCGCGTTCCCTGCTGCGGACGTAGACGGTCACCGGTCCGGTGCAGATCGCGGCGAGCGCGGCGAGTGCGGAGGACGCGGTCGCTCCTGCGCCGAGGACGGCGGCGGACTCCACCTTCTCGACTCCGCGTTCGTGCAGTGCCGCGATCATTCCGGGGATGTCGGTGTTGTCGCCGACCCGGCGCCCGTCCTCGGTGAACACGACGGTGTTGACCGCCTCGACCGAGGCGGCCGTCCCACTGATCCCGTCGAGCAGCGGGATGATCGCCCGCTTGAGCGGCATGGTCAGCGAGAGTCCCGCCCAGGAGGCGTCCAGGCCCTCGACGAACCCGGGGAGTGCGGCCTCGTCCACGTCGAACCGGTCGTACGACCAGTCGTCGAGGCCGAGCTCCGCGTACGCGGCCCGGTGCAGTGCCGGGGAGAGCGAATGGGCGATCGGCGAGCCGAGGACGGCCGCGCGTCTGGGAGTGCTCACTCGTCGGCCTTCTGGTCCTCGTACTTCTGACGGTTCCGCTCGTGCTCCTCGTTGGTCACCGCGAACACCGTCTTGTCCTCGCTGATCGATACGAAGTAGTACCAGGGGCCGGGGGCAGGGTTGGCCGCAGAGTTCAGCGCTTCGGCACCGGGGTTGTTGATCGGCCCGGCCGGCAGCCCCTTGACGTGGTACGTGTTGTACGGATCGTCGAGCTTGCGCAGGTCATCGACCGCACCGATGTCCAGCGTGCTTTCCTTCTTGACGTAATTGACCGTCGAGTCGAAATCGAGCAGACCGTATGTCTCGGTGTTGTCGGGCTTGAGACGGTTGTAGACAACCCTCGAGACCTTGTCGAAGTCCTCTTTGTGCTTGCCTTCGGCCTGGACCAGACTCGCGACCGTGATCAGCTGCCAGGGACCTTCGAGACCGAGTTTCTCCGCAGTGGCCTGGAGGTCACCCTTGGCGTATTCCTTGTTCGCCCGCGCGACCATCTTCTTGAGGACGTCCTCGGGCTTCGCCCCCTTGCTGACGGGATAGGCGGCGGGGTAGAGGAAGCCCTCCAGGGGATCCTTGATATCCGGATCGTCCGGCGCCCAGTCGGGCAGGTCGAAGCTTTCGCCCTGGGTCTCGGCGACCTTCGCGGTGGTACCCGCCTTGACGCCGATCCGATCGTCGATCTTGGCGTAGATCTCCCGATTGGTCCGGCCCTCGGCGATGATCAGTGCGTTCTTGCTCGTCGGGGACAGCATCAGTTCCACGGCGTTGTCCGCCGACATCTCCTTCTTCAGGAGATAGACGCCGGCCTGGATGGATTTCCCCTTGGGATTTCCGTTCTGAGCAGAAATGAAGGCGTCGGCCGACTTCACGACGCCCGCCTTCTTCAGAATGTTCGCGATCTCGTTCCCGAGAGCACCCTCAGGGATCTCGACCTCGACCTCGCCCGAACCGCCGCCGGCGAAATCGGGCGCCGCGCCGAACTGGCTCTTGTAGTAGGAGTAGCCGAAGTAGGAGACCCCACCGAGGCCGCCCACGAGGACCAGCGAGACGACCAGGCAGGCGCAGCCGCTGCGGTTCTTCTTCTTGCCCTTGCCCCGGCGGGGTTCGCGCGGGTCGTCGTCGTAGTCGTCATCGTCCCGGGAGTCGCGGGGCTTCCGGGAATCGCGGCCCTCGTCCGGCTCGTCCGCACCCGTGAAGAAAGGATGCGTCTCCTCCTGCGGCTCGTCCGGATCCCAGTCCGGGTTCTGCCGCTGGGGCTGCTGGGGCTGCTGCGACTCAGGGGCCTGCTCGCGGCGGCCCGGGGGCTGCGGCGGGGGGTAGGCCTCGGCGGTGCCGTAGTAGTCGGCCTGCTCGCCGTAGCCGCCCGGGGCGTTGCCGTACGGCGGCTGGGGCTGGGGCTCGTACGGCATCGCGGCCTGCTGGCCCGTGTCCCAGCCGCCGTTGTACTGGGGCTGCTGGGGCTGCTGGGGCTGCTGGGGCTGCTGCTGGGCGTACGGGTCCTGCGGGTAGCCCTGCTGAGGGTGCTGCTGGGCATACGGGTCCTGCTGGTGCGCGTACGGGGCCTGCTGCTGGGTATACGGGTCCTGCGGGTAGCCCTGCTGGGGCTGCTGCTGGGCATACGGGTCCTGCGCATAGGGCTGCTGCTGGCTGTCGTACTGGCCCTGGCCGTGGGCAGCCTGCCGGCCGCCTTCCCACCCCTGGTCCCCGTACAAGGGGTCCTCGGGGTGCCACGGTTCGGAGCCGGGGCCCCGGCCATACTCAGTCATCGATCCCCTTGAGCCGCGAGACGACGTTCCGTCTCTTCGCTTCGCTGTGCGGTGTTTGTTCGAACACCGACGCATCGCGCGGAACGTTACCGTATCGCGATCAGACAACCACTTCGACGCCCTCGCCGGGAGCTTGCCCCGAAGCCCTTTCGGACTCCAGAGCGTTCTGAAGGATCACCACAGCGGCAGCCTGGTCGATGACAGACCGGCCCTTCTTGGACTTCACGCCCGAAGCGCGGAGCCCCTGAGTGGCCGTCACTGTGGTCATCCTCTCGTCCACCAATCGCACCGGAATGGGTGCGACCGAGCGGGCGAACACCTGGGCGAAGGCCCGGACCTTCGCCGCCGCGGGACCTTCGCCGCCTCCCAGCGAGCGGGGCAGACCGACGATGACCTCGATCGGCTCGTACTCCTCGACGATCTGGCCGAGCCGCCGGTGGGCGGCCGGGACGTCGCGTCCCGGTACGGTCTCCACCGGCGTGGCGAGGATCCCGTCGGGGTCGCACGAGGCGACCCCGATACGGGCGTCACCGACGTCGATGGCGAGTCGACGTCCACGGCGCATCTGCGTCATCTCCGACGTCACGCCGTCTCGGTGACGAGGCGTTCGACAGCGGCGACGGCGTCACCGATGGCGTCCGGGTTCTGGCCGCCGCCCTGGGCGACGTCCGGCTTGCCGCCGCCACCGCCACCGAGGGTCTTGGCGGCGGTACGGACCAGGTCACCGGCCTTGAGGCCGCGTTCGCGGGCGGCCTCGTTGGTGGCGATGACGGTCAGCGGGCGCCCGTTGGCCGTGGTGAACAGGGCCACGACGGCCGGCCGGCCGCCCTGGATGCGTCCACGCACGTCCAGGACGAGCTTGCGCAGGTCGTCGGCCGAGGTGCCGTCCGGCACCTGTCCGGTGACCAGGGCGACGCCCCGTACGTCCTTGGCGGAGTCGAGCAGACCGGCGGCGGCCGCCAGGACCTTCTCCGCGCGGAACTTCTCGATCTCCTTCTCGGCGTCCTTCAGCTTGCCGAGCATGCCGGCGATCTTCTCCGGGAGCTCCTCGGACCGGCCCTTGACCAGTTCCTGGAGCTGGGCGACGACCGTGTGCTCCTTGGCGAGGAAGTTGTACGCGTCCACGCCGACCAGGGCCTCGATACGGCGCACCCCGGAACCGATCGAGGACTCGCCGAGGAGCTTCACCAGGCCCAGCTGGGCGGTGTTGTGCACGTGGGTGCCGCCGCACAGCTCCTTGGAGAAGTCGCCGATGGTGACGACCCGGACCCGCTCGCCGTACTTCTCGCCGAACTCGGCGATGGCGCCCTGCTTCTTGGCCTCGTCGATGGACATGACCTCGGCCTGGACGTCCAGTTCGCGGGACAGGACCTCGTTGATCTTCTGCTCGACGTCGGTGAGGACCGTGCCGGGTACGGCGGCGGGCGAACCGAAGTCGAAGCGGAAGCGGCCGGGCGAGTTCTCCGAACCGGCCTGGGCGGCCGTCGGGCCGAGGGCGTCGCGCAGCGCCTGGTGCGTGAGGTGCGTGGCGCTGTGGGCGCGGGCGATGGCGCGGCGGCGGGTGTTGTCGATGGAGGCGTAGGCGGCGGCGCCGACGGTGACCTCACCGACCTGGACCGAGCCCTTGTGGACGGAGACACCCGGGACCGGCTGCTGTACGTCGCGGATCTGGATGACGGCGCCGGTGTCGAGCCGGATCCGGCCCTGGTCGGCGAGCTGGCCGCCGCCCTCGGCGTAGAACGGGGTCCGGTCGAGGACGACCTCGACCTCGTCGCCCTCGGAGGCGGCGGGCGAGGAAACACCGTCGACGAGCAGGCCGACGATCCTCGACTCGCCCTCGGTGCTGGTGTAGCCGGTGAACTCGGTGGCGCCCGAGGTGTCGGCCACCTCGCGGTAGGCGGACAGGTCGGCGTGACCGGTCTTCTTGGCCTTGGCGTCGGCCTTGGCCTTGTCCCGCTGCTCCTGCATCAGGCGGCGGAAGCCCTCCTCGTCGACGGAGAGGCCCTGTTCGGCGGCCATCTCCAGCGTGAGGTCGATCGGGAAGCCCCAGGTGTCGTGGAGCAGGAACGCCTTGTCGCCGGCGAGGACCTGGCCGCCGGCGGCCTTGGTCTCGGTGACGGCGGTCTCGAGGATGTTCGTGCCGCCCTTGAGGGCCTTGAGGAAGGCGGCCTCCTCGGCGAGGGCGACGGTCTCGATGCGCTTGCGGTCGGTGAGGAGCTCCGGGTACTGCTCGCCCATCGTGTTGATCACGACGTCGACCAGGTCGCGGGCCACCGGTCCGGTGGCGCCCATGAGCCGCATGTTGCGGATGGCGCGGCGCATGATGCGGCGCAGCACGTAGCCGCGGCCCTCGTTGCCGGGGGTGACGCCGTCACCGATGAGCATGACCGACGTGCGGATGTGGTCGGCGACGACGCGCAGGGACACGTCCGAGCCCTGCTCGGCGCCGTAGCGCACGCCGGTGAGCTCGGTGGCCTTGTCCATGACTACGCGCAGGGTGTCGGTCTCGTACATGTTCTGTACGCCCTGCAGGATCATCGCGAGGCGTTCGAGGCCGAGACCGGTGTCGATGTTCTGCGACGGCAGGTCGCCGAGGATCGGGAAGTCCTCCTTGCCGTCGCCGGCGCCCCGCTCGTACTGCATGAAGACCAGGTTCCAGATCTCCACGTAGCGCTCGTCGTTGACGGCGGGGCCGCCCTCGACGCCGAACTCCGGGCCGCGGTCGTAGTTGATCTCGGAGCACGGGCCGCAGGGACCGGGGACGCCCATGGACCAGAAGTTGTCCTTCTTGCCCAGGCGCTGGATGCGCTCGGCCGGAACGCCGATCTTCTCGCGCCAGATCTGCTCGGCCTCGTCGTCGTCCAGGTAGACCGTGATCCACAGACGCTCGGGGTCGAGGCCGAAGCCGCCGTCCTCGACGGAGTTGGTCAGGGCCTCCCAGGCGTACTGGATGGCCCCTTCCTTGAAGTAGTCCCCGAAGGAGAAGTTGCCGCACATCTGGAAGAACGTGCCGTGCCGGGTGGTCTTGCCGACCTCTTCGATGTCCGGCGTACGGACGCACTTCTGCACGCTGGTGACGCGCGGGGCGGGCGGCTTGACCTCGCCGAGGAAGTACGGCTTGAAGGGGACCATGCCCGCGGGGACCAGCAGCAGAGTCGGGTCGTCCGCGATGAGCGACGCCGAAGGCACGACGGTGTGACCGCGCTCCTCGAAGAAGCTCAGCCAGCGGCGGCGAATTTCAGCCGACTCCATTAGTGGTCCTCATTCCGGTTGTTCGAGTTGTAGGGGAGCTTGCGGTACGTGGCGGCGCGGTCCGGATCGGTAGCTTCGACCGCGAAGTGGGCGCGTACCGGGAGTTCGGGGTCGACAGGCGCCTCGAGGCCCAGCGCCCCGCCCAGTTCGGCCTCGCGCCGGACCATGCCCTCGCGGACGTCGAGAGCGAAGTCCTTCAGCTTGTGACCTGCCTCGATCGCCTTGTCGGCGGCCTGCGCCGCGAGGCTCTCGGGAGTCAGCTGCTTGATCTTGCGGTTGACCTTGGTGGTGGCCCAGACACCGGCGGCTGCGCCGGCGGTGAACCAGAACGTACGGCGGAACATCGCTGCGTCAGTCCTTCTGTCCACGGGAGCTTCGGCCGTTCCGCTTCTTGCTGCGGGCGGACGGCACGGTACGGCCGACAATCACGGTGCGGCGGGAGGTCCGGGGGGCCGGCTCCGGTGCCGGAGCGGTCCGGCGGCCGAGCGCCTGGCGCACCCCGTACCCGAACGCGGCGACCTTCACGAGCGGCCCGCCGAACGTCGACGCGACGGTGGTGGAGAGCGCGGAGGCGTTGGAGGTGACCTCCTGCACGTCACTCGCGATGGCGTCGACCTTGTCGAGCTGGGTCTGCGCGGAGCGCAGGGTCGCGGAGGCGTCGGCGAGCAGCGGAACGGCCTGCTCGGTCACGTCCGCCACCAGCTTGGTGGTCGCCCTGAGCGTCTGGGCCAGCCTCACCAGCACCACGGCGAGGAACGAAACCAGGATCGCCCAGAAGACGGCCACCAGGATCCCGGCCACCTCTCCACCGGACACAGTGCACCGCTCCCTGCTTGTCGCTTGCCCCGGCCGGGGCTTGTCTCTGCCTGTCTCGGGTCGGCCGGTGCGTGCTGCCACCACAGCCGGTCCTCGTCCCTCGACCCTATCGCGCCGGGCGTCAGGCCCTGTACCGCATTACGGGCGGGCGGGGCGAGCCCGGGGGCGGGGAGATTGTACGGAGAGCTTATGTGCCAGTACTCTGCGTGTTTCATGCGACGCCCTCAGCGCCCCTCCCCCACACCCGACGACGCCGAACCCTCGCCCGCCGCCGTCCACGGAAACCTCCCGGCCGAACTGAACACCTTCGTGGGACGCGAGGACGAAATGGCCCGGCTGGGGCTGCTGCTGGACGAGTCCAGACTGGTCACGGTCGCCGGAGTGGCCGGGGTCGGCAAGACCCGTTGTGCCGTCCGTATCGCGGCACTGGTGGAGAAACGGTACTGCGACGGGGTCTGGATCGCCGAGCTGTCGGCCATCCATGATCCGGCCCTGCTCGAACACGCGTTGGTCGACGCCCTGGGCCTCACCGATCACACCAAGAGGCCGCCACGCACCACGTTGGTGGAGCACTGCGCCGAACGTCAACTTCTGCTCGTGATCGACGGCTTCGAACATCTCATCGATTCGTGTGCCGAGCTCGTGGGCGAACTGCTGCGCAGGGCACCGCGCCTGCAGATCCTCGCCGCCGGGCGGCGCCCGCTGCGCGTGGACGGCGAGGCCACCTTCGCGCTGGCGCCGATGGCGAGCGAGGACGCCATCGAGCTCTTCGCCCAGCGGGCCCGGGCCGTGCAGCCGGGGTTCCGGCTGACGGACGACAACCACGAGTCCGCACGTGAGCTGTGCCGGCGCCTCGACGGGATTCCGCTCGCCCTCGAACTGGCCGCCGGGCGGCTGCGGGCCCTGTCCATGGAGCAGGTGCTCCAACGGCTGGACGACCGCTTCCGGCTGCTGACCGGAGGCAGCCGGAGCGCGTTGCCCCGCCATCAGACCCTGCGGACGGCCATCGGCTGGAGCCACGAACTGTGCGCTCCCGAACAGCGCCTGCTGTGGGCGCGGCTCTCGGTGTTCGCCGGGCAGTTCGACCTGGAGGCCGTCGAGTACATCTGCAGCGGCCCCGACCTGCCGGCCGACTCGGTGCTCGACGTTCTGGACGAGCTGCTCGCGCAGTCCGTCGTACTGCGCGAGGACTCGGCGGTGGGCAGCCGGTACCGGCTGCTGGACACCGTGCGGGAGTACGGCGCCGAGTGGCTGGGCGCGACCGGTGACACCGAACGGCTGCGCCGCAGGCACCGGGACTGGTTCCTGGGCCTTGCCACCTGGTGCGAGCTCGACTGGTTCAGCCCCCGGCAGGCCGCGGCAGCCGCCCGCATCGACAGCGAGCTGCCCAATCTGCGCCGGGCCATGGAGTGCTCGATGGAGAGCCCCGACGAGGTCCACCTCGCCCAGTACCTGGCGGGCACCCTCTGGTTCTACTGGGCGGGCTGCGGCAGGCTCTCGGAGGGGCGCCACTGGCTGGACCACGTACTGGAGGAGGAGTCGCCCTACGATCCGTCGCGGCTGAAGGCGCTGTGGGTGCTGGGCTATGTGGCGGTGCTGCAGGGCGATGCGATCGGTGCGGTCTCGGCCCTGCAGGAGTGCCGGGAGGAGGGCGAGCTTTCCGGGGACGCCGCCGCGGTGGCCTACGCGGTGCACCGCTCCGGCTGCCTGGCGATCGTCACCGACGATCTCGCCCGGGCCGAGGAGCTGCTGCGCGAGGCCCTGGCGCGCTACCGGGAGATCGGCGAGCTGAACAGCAATGTACTGATGGCCCAGATCGAGCTGGCGATGGCCGTGGCCTTCGGAGGGGACCTGGACGGGGCTGCGGAGATCTGCGACGAGGTCCGCGAGATCTGCGAGGACCACGGGGAGCGCTGGGCCCTCGCCTACGCGCTGTACGTACTGGCTTTCGCCGCTCTGCAGCGGGGGCGGACGGCGCGGGCGCGGCAGATGCTCGGTGAAGCCCTGTCCATCGCGCACACCTTCCACGACCTGCTCGGCACGGTCCTCTCGCTGGAGCTGATGGCCCTGGTGACCGCCGTGGAGGGCGACGCCGCGGAGGCCGCCGTGCTGCAGGGCGCCGCGGAGCGGATCTGGCCGTCGGTGGGCCTGCCCCTGTTCGGCTCGGCGTACTACGGCAGGCCGCGCGCCGACTGCGAGGCACGGGCCCGGAACGTGCTCGGCGATGTGCGGTACGAGACGGAGCGGCGCTCCGGAAGCCGGCTGGACACGAAGGCCGCGGTGGCGAGGGCTCTCGGTGAGGAGGCCCGCGTCCGTCCGGGCGGGGAGGGGACGCGCGGTGTGGGGGCGCCGGGGGAAACGCGAAGGCCCGCCGCCTCCCGTACGACAGGGAGGGGCGGGCCCGAGCTCTGAGGTGGCTACGCCTGGATCAGCGGGCGTAGTACTCGACGACGAGCTGCTCGTCGCAGATGACCGGAATTTCCTTGCGGTTCGGGTCACGGTCCAGGCGGAAGGCCAGGGCCTTCAGGTTCACCTGGAGGTAGCGCGGGGTCTCACCGTCGGTGTCGTAACCACCCTCGCGGGCCACCTGGAAGGGGACCTTGGTGCGGCTGCGCTCGCGGACCTGCACGACGTCGTCGGGGCGCACGCGGAACGACGGCTTGTCGACCTTGCCACCGTTGACCTCGATGTGGCCGTGGACGACCATCTGGCGGGCCTGGTAGATGGTGCGGGCGATGCCCGAACGCAGGACCAGGGCGTCGAGACGGCGCTCGAGCTCGACGACCAGCGCCTCGCCCGTCTTGCCTTCGGCCTTCTTGGCGCGGTCGTAGGCACGCGCCATCTGGCGCTCGCTGATGTCGTACTGCGCACGCAGACGCTGCTTCTCGAGCAGACGGACCTTGTAGTCCGAGTTCTGCTTGCGGCCACGGCCGTGCTCGCCCGGCGGGTAGGGGCGGGCTTCGAAGTACTTGACAGCCTTCGGCGTCAGAGCGATGCCGAGGGCACGCGACTTCTTGACCTTGGGACGCGACTGGTTAGGCACGTTCTCCAGACCTCCGTTGTAGGTTAAGTTAGGTAAGGCTTACCTTACTCAAGGAGATCGCATGTCTCGCCCTGGGAACACCACTCACGTCACGGACAGCACAGACAGCGGCAGCACACCAGAAGGTGCTGCTACGACGGAAGGCCGATCTGATCGTGGTCAGCCGCGTCCCAGCGGGCTTGAAAACACTCGGATGCCGTCAGCAGCCGAGCGCACACGAACTCTCGTACAGAGTACCTGCTCCGCGGCACTGCTCGTACCCGGGCTGGATGTGATCCCTCCCGACCTCCTGGTGCCCGACTCCAGGTACATCGGCCCCGACGGGGATCTGTTCCTCCGGTTCCCCGCCGACTCACCGGTCGTACGGGCCGCGACACACGCCCAGGGCGACGAGCTCCCCGCCGTGCTGGAGATCACCGATGTCGCACCGGTCTCCGTCCCGCACCGGATCCGCGGCCGTGCCCGGATCTTCGGCTGGCTGACCCGCGTACCGGGCCTGGCGGAGCCCGGCCGGATGATTCTCAGGCTGGAGGTCGGGGAGGCGGCGGTCGACGACCTGTGGGGCGCCGAGGCCATCGATCCCGAGGCACTGCGCGACGCGGAGGCCGATCCGCTCGTCGGCCACGAGGCCGAGCTGCTCCAGCATCTGCACGCGGCCCACAGCGAGCGGATGGAGACCTTGTCCACACTGCTCGGCGAGCGGGCCGCGGACACCCGCGCGGCCCTGCGGACCGCCGCCGTCCCGGTCGCGCTCGACCGCTTCGGTCTCCGGGTCCGGTTCGTCGAGGACGGCGGGGACTGCTTCGACGCCCGCTTCGAATTCCCGGACCCCGTACGCGATGTCGGCGAGCTGCGCCGCGCCATGCACACGCTCTTCGAAGCGGCCTCCTGCTGAGCCGGTCCCGGGGCGACCGCACCCGGCCGCCCACGGGTCACGACGACGCGGTGCCGCCCGGTTCGCCGCGGCCGAGCCGCTCACGGACGCGTTCCGCCACGTCCGCGTAGCGCGCTTCCGCGCCGTAGCGCGTGGGTTCGTAGTAGCGCTTGCCGCGCACCGCCTCCGGGGCGTACTCCTGGGCGGCGATCCCGCCGGGGACGTCGTGCGGATAGACATAGCCCTGGGCGTGGCCCAGCTTGGCGGCGCCCTTGTAGTGGCCGTCGCGCAGATGGGCGGGCACCGGGCCTGCGAGGCCCCTGCGCACATCCTCCTGCGCCGCCGAGATCGCCAGGGTGGCCGCGTTGGACTTCGGGGCGAGCGCCAGCGCGATGGTGGCGTGGCTGAGGGTGAGCGCCGCCTCCGGAAAGCCGATCATGGCTACCGCCTGGGCCGCTGCCACCGCGGTGGGCAGCGCCGTCGGATCGGCGAGCCCGATGTCCTCGCTCGCGGAGATCATCAGCCGCCGGGCGATGAACCGGGGGTCCTCACCCGCCTCGATCATCCGGGCGAGGTAGTGCAGGGCGGCATCGACGTCGGAGCCGCGGATGGACTTGATCAGGGCACTCGCCACGTCGTAGTGCTGGTCGCCGTCACGGTCGTACTTCACGGCCGCCCGGTCGACGGTCTCCTCGAGCGTGGTGAGCGTGATCTCCGGCTCGTGCTTGGCGAGGGCCGCTCCGGCCGCCGCCTCCAGCGCGGTCAGGGCGCGCCGGGCGTCACCGCCCGCGATCCGCAGCAGATGCGCCTCCGCGTCGTCGGTCAGGGTGACCGCTCCGCCCAGCCCCCGCTCGTCGGACAGGGCCCGGCGCAGCAGGGCGCGCAGATCCTCGTCGGTGAGGGGCTCCAGGGTCAGCAGCAGGGAGCGCGACAGCAGCGGCGAGATGATCGAGAAGTACGGGTTCTCCGTGGTGGCCGCGATCAGGGTCACCCAGCGGTTCTCCACGGCGGGGAGCAGGGAGTCCTGCTGGGCCTTGGAGAAGCGGTGGATCTCGTCGAGGAAGAGGACGGTCTCCTTGCCGAAGCCCCCGGTGGCGCGGCGCGCGCCCTCGATGACGGCCCGGACCTCCTTGACGCCGGCGGTGATCGCGGAGAGCTCGACGAAGCGCTTGTTGGTGGCCTTGCTGACCACGTACGCCAGGGTCGTCTTGCCGGTGCCCGGCGGCCCCCACAGGATCACGGAGGAGGGCCCTGCCGGGCCCCCGCTCCCTTCGCCGACGAGTCGGCGCAGGGGCGAGCCCTGCTTGAGCAGATGCTGCTGGCCCACGACCTCGTCGATCGTACGAGGACGCATCCGGACAGCGAGGGGGCTGCTGGACGGGTCCTTCTCCTGGCGGTCTTCGGCTGCTGCGGTAAAGAGGTCGGGCTCCACGCTCCGCAGCCTATGTCACCCCACTGACAGGACCGCCGGCTGCGTCAGCTGGTCCAGAAGTCCCACCAGCGGGTCAGGATCAGCATGCCGATGATCCCGATCCAGAGCACCGGCGGCACCCAGTGGAATTCGGTGAGGGTGTTCCGCAGCCAGGCGGGGGCGGGCAGGATGCCGTGCTTGATGTTGTGCGTGGTGACGTAGCAGAACATCAAGATCGTGGCGACCCAGGCCAGGCAGCACCACAGGCAGAGCGAGTTGATGTTGTAGAGCGACTGGTACTGGAGCCAGGTGCAGAACCCGACGCCGAACAGCGTGCCCGCGTTCAGGCCGAGCCAGTACCAGCTGCGGAAGCGCGCGCCGGCCAGGAGCGCCATGCCGATGCCGATGACGACCGAGTAGGTGGCGATGCCGAGCATCGGGTTGGGGAAGCCGAACGCCGCCGCCTGCTCGCTCTTCATGATGTTGCCGCAGGCGACGACCGGGTTCAGGCTGCAGCCCGGGGTGAAGCTGGGGTCCTCGAGCAGCTTGAACTTGTCGATCGTGATGACCCAGGCGGCGAGCAGCCCGGCCGCGCCGGTGATCACCAGCAGCAGCGCGAGCGCGCGACTGCCGCCGAAGGTCTTCGCGCCGTCGTCCTCGTCCTGCCGGGAGGAGGGGTGGTCTACCGCTGCCATCGTCATATCGCCGTTCCATCACTGAGTCGCCAGCCGGGCTTGGTCATTGTGCCGCACCACCGGTACGGCCAACCGTTCGATGAACATAAAGGTGTGCGCGAACGGGGCCCTGAATGCGGGCTCCTGGAGCCCTTCGACGCGCGGGGAGGAGCACCACCGTCGAGATCCTGCGGGGTCACCGCAGCCGCGACGGCGGAACAGTCCGTGTGCCCGACGCCGATCCACCCGCCGGTGGCGCTCCCGGATCGGCGTCGTACGGCAGGATGAATCGGCTCCCCCCGAGTTGACGGTGCGGGAGCCGGCCGGGCGGACCGGTCCTGTGCCTGCTCACCGTCCGAAGGCACGGCGGGCACCGAACGCACGTGTGCCCGCCCGGGCGGACCGGGCGGGCACAGGTGAACTCGGAGGGACTCGGCCGATCAGGCCAGCCTGGCCTGCACCGCGGCCACGAGCTCGTCGAGCGCCACCGCCTGCTGCTCGCCCGACTCCATGTCCTTGAGCTGGACCGTGCCCTCGGCGAGGTCGCGCTCGCCGGCCACGATCGTGAAGCGGGCACCGGAGCGGTTCGCACTCTTCATCGCACCCTTGAGGCCCCGGCCGCCGAACGCGAAGTCGGTGGCGACACCTGCCCTGCGCAACTCGGTGACCAGGCCGAAGAGCACGCGACGGGCCTCCTCGCCGAGCGGTACCGCGTACACGCTGGTGGTGGCGGGGACGGCGAGCTCGATGCCCTCCGCCTCCAGTGCGAGCACCGTACGGTCCACGCCGAGCGCCCAGCCGACGGACGGCAGCGCGGGGCCGCCGATCATCTCGGACAGCCCGTCGTAGCGGCCGCCGCCGCCCACTGCGGACTGGGAGCCCAGACCGTCGTGGACGAACTCGAAGGTCGTGCGCGTGTAGTAGTCGAGGCCTCGGACCAGCTTCTCGTCGTCCTCGTACACCACTCCGGCCGCCGTCAGCAGGTCGCGGACCTCCTCGTGGTACGCCTTGCAGGCGTCGCACAGGAAGTCGCGCAGCTTGGGCGCGCCGGTCAGCTGCTTCTGCACGTCGGGCCGCTTGTCGTCGAGGACGCGGAGCGGGTTGATCTCGATGCGGCGGCGGGTCTCCTCGTCCAGGTCGAGGTCGCGCAGGAAGGTCTGGAGCGCCTCCCGGTAGACGGGGCGGCACTCCTTGTCGCCCAGCGAGTTCAGCAGGATCCGGAACTGCGCGAGGCCCAGCGAGCGGTACGCCTGGTCGGCCAGGATGATCAGCTCGGCGTCCAGCGCCGGGTCCTCGGTGCCGATGGCTTCGGCGCCGACCTGCGAGAAGTGCCTGTAACGGCCCTTCTGCGGGCGCTCGTAGCGGTAGTACGAGCCGGAGTACCAGAGCTTGACGGGGAGGTTGCCGGCCTTGTGGAGGTTGGCCTCCAGTGCGGCGCGCAGCACCGAGGCGGTGCCCTCCGGGCGCAGCGCGAGCTTGTCGCCGCCCTTGGTCTCGAAGGCGTACATCTCCTTGGACACGATGTCGGTGGACTCACCGACTCCGCGGGCGAACAGGGCGACGTCCTCGAATCCGGGCGTCTCGATGTAGCCGTAGCCGGAGTTCTTCAGGGGTGCCGAGATCGCCGCGCGCACCGCGAGGTACTTCGCGGAGTCCGGCGGGATCAGGTCGTACGTGCCCTTGGGGGCCTGGAAGGTACTCACAGGAACTTCTCTCGTCACATTCCTCGGCGGGGCGCGTCCATGCCGTGCAGGTACGGGTTGGAGGCGCGCTCGCGGCCGATGGTCGTCTGGGGGCCGTGGCCGGACAGCACCACGGTCGAGTCGTCGAGCGGCAGGCACACACGGGCCAGCGACTCGAGCAGCTCGGCGTGGTCGCCGCCGGGCAGGTCGGTGCGTCCGACGGAGCCGGCGAAGAGCAGGTCGCCCGAGAAGAGGACCTGCGGAACGTCCGCGGTCTCGGGCATCCTGAACGTCACCGACCCCTTGGTATGGCCGGGCGCGTGCGAGACGCCGAACTCCAGGCCCGCCAGCTTCAGCAGGGCGCCGTCGGTCAGCTCCTTGACGTCGTCCGGCTCGCCCACGGTCAGCTCACCCATGAGCGGCATCCCGATGGAACGGCCCAGCGCCTTCTCCGGATCGCTCATCATGTACCGGTCCTCGGGGTGGATCCAGGCGGGGACGTCATGGGCGCCGCACACGGGGACGACCGAGGCCACATGGTCGATGTGGCCGTGGGTGAGCACGACGGCGACGGGCTTGAGCCGATGCTTCTTCAGCGCTTCCTCGACGCCCTGGGCGGCCTGGTGGCCCGGGTCGATGATCACGCATTCCTCACCTGCGGCGGGGGCGACCAGGTAGCAATTGGTCCCCCAGGCCCCGGCGGGGAACCCGGCAATAAGCACGATCGTCCTTAGTGTTCGTCCGACGGGAGAGGGCTGTGGAGACGGATACGGCAGATCAGAGCCTACCGGCGCTCCTCATTCCACAGCTAACCCATATACGGTACGGGGCAACCCAGGCCGGATTACACGACGTACAAGGAGACCAACCGGTGGTCAGCAGCGATCAGCGGCGGCGGCAGCTCGCCCGGGAGAAGTTCGAGCGGCAGCAGCAGCGCCGGGAGGAAGCGCGCCGGAAGACCAGGCGCCTTGCCGTGATCATCGTGTCGGCTGTGGCCGTGGTGGCGGTCATCGGCGCGGGCGCCTACGTCTCCCGGGACGGCGACGACACGAAGGACTCCGCGGATGCGGCGGCGAGCGCGAGCCCGACGCCCTCTCCCTCGGAGAGCGAGAGCAAGGCTCCCGAGCCCGCGATGAAGATCGACAAAAAAGCGAAGTACTCGATGTCGCTGAAGACGAGCCAGGGCGACATAGCGATCGCGATGGACGCGGCGAAGACCCCGCACACCACGAATTCGTTCAAGGCCCTTGCGGACAAGGGGTACTTCGACAGCACGAAGTGTCACCGCCTGACCACGGAGGGCATTTTCGTCCTGCAGTGCGGTGACCCCAAGGGAGACGGAACGGGCGGTCCCGGCTACACGATCCCGGACGAGAACCTGACCGCGCTCGGCAAGGCGGGCGACGACGGGGCGGTGACGTATCCGGCGGGCACCGTCGCGATGGCGAACACCGGCCAGCCGGGCACGGGCGGCAGCCAGTTCTTCCTCGTCTACAAGGACACCAAACTGCCGCCCAGCTACACGCCGTTCGGCACCATGGACGATGCCGGTCTGAAGGCCGTCAAGAAGATCGCCGCGGCGGGCGTCACCGGTGGGGCGGCCGACGGTGCTCCGAAGAAGGCGGTCACGGTCGAGAAGGCGACGGTCGACAAGGCCTGACCGGCCGGGCGGCCGGCCGGCCCCCGTCACTCGGCGCGGGCGGAGAATTTCGGCCGCGCTGAGTGCGGACAGCCGGGCGGCCGGTCGCCTAGATTGGCGTTGTGCAGGGCGGGCGCTGCCCGCCCCAGGAAACTGTGGACGATGTCCGGGGGGCGAACCCCCTCGTAGGCATCAGGTGGAGGAGGCGCTGTGAGCAGCGACCCGTGGGGCCGTGTCGATGAGACGGGCACCGTGTACGTGCGTACGGCCGAGGGCGAGCAGGTCGTCGGATCGTGGCAGGCCGGTTCCCCCGAGGAGGCACTGGCCTATTTCGAGCGCAAGTACGAGGGCTTGGTGGTCGAGATCGGCCTCCTCGAGCGGCGGGTGAAGACCACCGATCTGTCGGCGAAGGATGCGACGGCGGCGATCGAGCATCTGCGTCAGCAGGTCGACGAGCACCACGCCGTCGGCGACCTCGCGGCGCTCGGCAAGCGGCTGGACTCCCTCGTCGCGACCGTCGACTCACGGCGGGAGGAGCGCAAGGTCCAGAAGGCGAAGCAGACCGACGAGGCGCGCCACGCCAAGGAGGCGCTCGTCGTCGAGGCCGAGGAGCTGGCCCAGAGCGAGCAGTGGCGGTCCGCGGGTGAGCGGCTGCGGGCGCTCGTCGACACGTGGAAGGGCCTGCCGCGGCTCGACCGCAAGTCGGACGACGAGCTGTGGCACCGCTTCTCGCATGCCCGGTCGGCGTTCTCGAAGCGCCGCAAGGCGCACTTCGCCTCGCTGGACGCCCAGCGCGAGGAGGCCCGCAAGGTCAAGGAGAAGCTGGTCGCGGAGGCCGAGTCGCTCTCCGGTTCCACCGACTGGGGCACGACGGCCGCCCGTTACCGCGACCTGATGACCGAGTGGAAGGCCGCGGGCCGCGCCCAGCGCGAGTCCGAGGACGATCTGTGGAACCGCTTCCGCGGCGCCCAGGACGTCTTCTTCGCGGCGCGCAGCGGGGTCTTCGCGGAGCGTGACGCGGAGCAGGGCGAGAACCTCAAGCTGAAGGAGGAGCTCGTCGTCGAGGCCGAGAAGCTGGTGCCGGTGACGGATCTGAAGGCGGCCAGGGCCGCGTTCCGCTCCGTCAACGAGCGCTGGGAGGCCATCGGCCATGTCCCGCGTGACGCCCGCCCGAAGGTCGAGGGCCGGATGCACGCGGTGGAGAAGGCGCTCCAGGAGGCCGAGGAGTCCGAGTGGCGCCGGACGAACCCTGAGGCGCGGGCCCGCGCCGAGGGTCTGACCGGTCAGCTCCAGGCCGCCGTCGACAAGCTGCGTACGCAGATCGACACGGCGCGCGCCTCGGGCAACAACGCCCGGGCGGACAAGCTGTCCCGCGAGCTCGAGGGCCGGCAGGCGCTGCTGGACCAGGCGCTGAAGGGCCTGGAGGAGTTCGGCGGCTGACAAGCCGGGTTCCGTCGTACGAGAGGGGCTCCTGTACGTGTCACGTACAGGAGCCCCTCTCGTACGTCCGCGCTACGGCCGGCGGGCCGAGGTGACCCGGTAGACGTCGTACACGCCCTCGACGCCCCGTACGGCCTTCAGGACGTGGCCGAGGTGCTTGGGGTCGCCCATCTCGAAGGTGAAGCGCGAGGTGGCCACCCGGTCGCGGGACGTCTGCACGGCCGCCGACAGGATGTTGACGTGCTGGTCGGACAGGACCCGCGTGACGTCGGAGAGCAGCCTCGACCGGTCCAGTGCCTCGACCTGGATGGCGACGAGGAACACCGACGACTGGGTCGGCGCCCACTCGACCTCGAGGATCCGCTCCGGCTGCTGCGACAGCGAGTCGACGTTGACGCAGTCGGCGCGGTGCACGGAGACACCGCTGCCGCGGGTCACGAAACCGATGATCGGGTCACCGGGCACGGGGGTGCAGCAGCGGGCCAGTTTGACCCAGACGTCCTCGACGCCCTTGACGACCACACCCGGATCCGCCTTGGCACGGCGCTTGTTGCGGCCGTGGGAGGGCGGCGAGCTCTCCGCGAGGTCCTCGTTGGCGGCGTCCTCGCCGCCGAGCGCCTGGACCAGCTTCTGGACGACGCCTGCCGCCGCCACGTGCCCCTCGCCGATCGCCGCGTACAGCGACGAGATGTCGGGGTAGCGCATCTCGTGGGCGAGGGTGACCAGGGAGTCGCCCGTGAGGATCCGCTGGATCGGCAGGTTCTGCTTGCGCATGGCCCGCGCGATGGAGTCCTTGCCCTGCTCGATCGCCTCGTCGCGGCGCTCCTTGGAGAACCACGCACGGATCTTGTTGCGCGCCCGCGGCGACTTGACGAATCCGAGCCAGTCCCGGGAGGGTCCGGCGCCGGCCGCCTTGGAGGTGAAGACCTCGACCAGGTCGCCGTTGTCGAGCGTCGACTCGAGCGGTACGAGCCGCCCGTTGACCCGTGCTCCTATGGTCCGGTGGCCGACCTCCGTATGGACGGCGTACGCGAAGTCGACCGGGGTCGCACCCGCGGGCAGCGCTATGACGTCGCCCTTGGGTGTGAAGACGAAGACCTCGTTGCGCGAGAGGTCGAAGCGCAGGGACTCCAGGAACTCGCTGGGGTCCTCGGTCTCCTTCTGCCAGTCCAGGAGCTGGCGCAGCCACGCCATGTCGTTGACGGTGTCCTGGCCGCGGCCGGTGTTCTTGGGTACGTCGGTGCGCACCTTGGAGGCGCCCGCCGAGGGCTCCTGCTTGTACTTCCAGTGCGCGGCGATGCCGTACTCGGCGCGGCGGTGCATGTCGAACGTACGGATCTGGAGCTCGACGGGCTTGCCGCTGGGGCCGATCACCGTGGTGTGCAGTGACTGGTACATGTTGAACTTCGGCATCGCGATGTAGTCCTTGAACCGGCCGGGGACCGGGTTCCATCGCGCGTGCACGGTGCCGAGCGCCGCGTAGCAGTCGCGGACCGTGTCGACGAGGACACGGATGCCCACCAGGTCGTAGATCTCGGCGAAGTCCCGGCCTCGCACGATCATCTTCTGGTAGACGCTGTAGTAGTGCTTCGGCCTTCCGGTGACGGTGGCCTTGATCCGGGCGGCGCGCAGGTCGGACTGGACCTCGTCGGTCACTATGGCGAGGTACTCGTCGCGCTTGGGCGCGCGCTCGGCGACGAGGCGGACGATCTCGTCGTACATCTTCGGGTAGAGGATCGCGAAGGCGAGGTCCTCCAGCTCCCACTTGATGGTGTTCATGCCCAGGCGGTGAGCCAGGGGCGCGTAGATCTCAAGGGTCTCGCGGGCCTTCTTCTCCTGCTTCTCCCGCTTGAGGTAGCGCATGGTGCGCATGTTGTGGAGGCGGTCGGCCAGCTTGATGACGAGGACCCTGGGGTCCTTGGCCATGGCGACGACCATCTTGCGCACGGTCTCGGCCTGCGCGGCCTCGCCGAACTTGACCTTGTCGAGCTTGGTGACGCCGTCCACGAGGAGCGCGACCTGGTCGCCGAAGTCCTTGCGCAGCGTGTCCAGGCCGTACTCGGTGTCCTCGACCGTGTCGTGCAGCAGTCCGGCCATCAGCGTCGCCGGGTCCATGCCGAGCTCGGCGAGGATCGTCGTGACGGCGAGCGGATGGGTGATGTACGGGTCGCCGCTCTTGCGCTTCTGGCCGCGGTGCCAGCGTTCGGCGACCTGGTAGGCGCGCTCGATCTGGCGCAGCGTGGCGCTCTCGATCTTGGGGTCGTTGCTGCGGACCGTGCGCAGCAGCGGTTCGAGGACCGGGTTGTACGGGCTGGAGCGCTGCACACCGAGCCGGGCGAGCCTGGCCCGGACACGGTTGGAGGAACCACCGGAGCGGGTCGGCGGGGCGGGCGGGGTGGCGGCCGGCTTGGCCGGGGGCTTCGCTGCGGGAGGCGTCACGGCCGGGGGCTTCGCGGCCGGGGCGGGTGCCGCCGGGGGTGCGGGTGTCTTCGGGGCAGCCTGCGCGGACCCGGCGGAGGGTGCGGGCTCGGCATCCGGCTCGGTCGGGGGCGCCGGGGGCGCCGCCTTCACGCCGGGGGGAGGCGTCGGCTTCGCCGTCACAGGTGCGGCAGGTGTTTCGGAGGCTGTGCCCCGGTCCTGGTCCGCGTCGTCCACGGGCTCGCGCTCGCCGGGCTCCGGCTCCTGCGCGCGCTTCGCCTCCTCGGGCGTGGCGGGGTCCGCAGCGGGCTCGTCGGGCTGCGGGGCGGCGACTGGCTGGGCCTCGTCTGGCAAGTGCGCTCCTTGTGCGGATCCGGGCTACCCGGAAAGCCCATGGTATCGATCCCCGGGCCGGTCCTCGCCCGGGGACCGTGGAACCCGTCACGACGCAGGACGGGCACCCGGGTGTCCCGGGTGCCCGTCCTGTGTGACCGGCTGCTGCCGTTACGGCTGCGCAGCGCCGCTCAGAGCGTGATCAGCGCCTCCAGCGGGGCGCCGCGCAGGGCTCCCTCGAGACGTGCACGGCCGGCGAGGAAGCCGAGTTCCATGAGGACCGCCACACCCGCGACCTGGGCACCGGCCCGCCGGATCAGCTCCAGCGAGGCCTCGGCGGTGCCGCCGGTGGCCAGGACGTCGTCGATGACCATGATCCGGTCGTCGGCCGACAGGTCCTCGGCGTGGATCTCGATCTCCGCCGTGCCGTACTCCAGCTCGTACGCCTGCCCGAGCGTGGCACCGGGCAGCTTCCCGGCCTTGCGGACGGGTACGAAGCCGAGCCCGGACTTGACGGCGACGGGCGCCGCCAGGATGAAACCGCGCGCCTCGAGGCCGACGACCTTGGTGGCCCCGTACCGGACGCACAGCTCCACGAGGGAGTCGGTGAGCGCCGTGAAGGCGACCGGGTCCGCGAGCAGCGGGGTGATGTCCTTGAACACCACTCCGGGCTTCGGATAGTCCTGTACGTCGCGGATCCGGCTGAGCAGGAGCTCCCGGGTCGACTCGGTGGTGCTGGTCATCGACGCTTCCCCGGAGTCCGTCCGTGGCCCCTGGGCTGCTGGCGCTGTCCGACGACGGCGCCGGCGGCTGCGGCGTCCTCCGAGAAGCCGTCCTCCTGCGCGCGGTCGTCCCGCTCGTCCTCGACGGACTCGCCCTTGGCGGCTGCGGCAGCCCGCTTGGCGAGGATCCGCTTCTTCAGCGCCTTCATCTGCGGTTCGCGTTCCTTGAGGTCGGCGACCAGCGGTGTGGCGATGAAGATCGAGGAGTACGCACCGGCCGCGAGGCCGACGAAGAGCGACAGCGAGATGTCGTTCAGCATGCCGGCGCCGAGGACACCGCCACCGATGAAGAGCAGGCCGGCGACCGGCAGCAGCGCGACGACGGTGGTGTTGATGGACCGGACCAGCGTGCTGTTGATGGACCGGTTGGCGACCTCGCTGTACGTCCAGCGGGTCTGCTTGGTGATCCCCTTCTGGCCCTCCTTGAGGCTGTCGAAGACGACGACAGTGTCGTAGAGGGAGTAACCGAGGATCGTCAGCAGACCGATCACGGTGCCCGGGGTGACCTCGAAGCCGACCAGGGCGTAGATACCGACCGTGATCGTGATGTCGTGGATCAGTGCGACGAGGGCCGCGAGGGCCATGCGCCATTCGAAGGCGATGGCCAGGTAGATCACCACGAGGACCATGAAGATGCCGAGGCCTGTCCAGGCCTTGTTGGCGATCTGCTCACCCCAGCTGGGGCCGACCAGGTCCGCGTTGATCTTCGCCTCGGGAATGCCGAGGTCCTCCGACAGCTGCGTCTTGACCTCGTTGGCCTTGGCGGTGTCGACCTCGGTGATCTGGATACGCATGTTGCCGTCGCCCAGTTCCTGGACGATCGCCTCGTGGCCCGAGGCCTCGACCGCGCTCTCGTGGGCCTGGGAGACCGAGGCCTTGGGCTTCTCGTCGGTCGTGAAGACCGCGCCGCCCTTGAACTCGATGCCCATGTTCAGACCGCTGACCGCGAGGCCCAGGATGGCCGTGATCGTGATCAGGATCGAGACGCCGTACCAGATCTTGCGCTTGCCGATGAAGTCGTAACCGACCTCGCCACGGTAGAGCCGGGCGCCGAGATTGCCGAGTCGCGACATCTCACGCCTCCTTCGGGTGGTCGGTGGGGGCGTTGACACGGCGCGAGCGGCGCAGCGGCGGCTTGGCGCCGAGCCGCTTCGGGTCCAGCCCGGACCACGGGTGACCGCTGGCGAAGAACTTCGTCCGGCCCATCAGGGTCATGAGGGGCTTGGTGAAGAGGAACACCACGACGACGTCGAGCAGGGTCGTCAGGCCGAGCGTGAACGCGAAGCCCTGGACCTTGCCGACGGTGACCAGGAAGAGCACCGCGGCGGCGAGGAACGACACGAAGTCGGAGACCAGGATCGTGCGCCGGGCACGCGGCCAGGCACGCTCGATCGCCGGACGCAGCGTGCGGCCTTCGCGGATCTCGTCACGGACACGTTCGAAGTACACGATGAACGAGTCCGCGGTGATACCGATCGCCACGATGGCTCCACAGACCGCGGGCAGGTTCAGCGCGAAGCCGATGGCCGGGCCGAGCAGGGCCATGATCGTGTAGGTCAGGACGCCGGACACCGCGAGGCTGAGGAGCGCGATGAGCGCCAGGCCGCGGTAGTAGGCCACCAGGTAGATGACGACCAGTGCCAGACCGATGGCACCGGCGATCAGACCGGCCTTCAGTTGCTCGCCACCGAGCGCGGCGGTGACGGTGGTGACGCTCTGCTCCTGGAAGGAGAGCGGGAGCGCACCGTAGGAGAGCACGTTGGCCAGGTCCTCGGCGGACTGCTGGGTGAAGCTGCCGGAGATCTCGGCGCTGCCGCTGAGGGTCTCGTTCACCTGCGGCGCGGAGACGACCTCACCGTCGAGGGAGATCGCGAACTGGTTCATCGGGGACTGCTGGGTCGACAGCTTCTTCGTGATCGTCTGGAACTTCTTGGAGCCCTTGTCGGTGAACTCCATCGAGACGAGCCAGATGCCGCGCTGCTGGTCGAACTGGGCCTTGGCGTCGTCGACGTCCGTACCGGAGACCTCGGCCGGGCCGAGGAGGTACTTCGCGTCACCTTCGGAGCTGCACGCGACCGTGGGGTCCTCGGGCTTGACGCCTTCACCGGCCTTGGCACGGGCGGCCTTGTCCGAGCAGTCCAGCTCGGTGAACTTCTTCTCCAGCGCGGCGGTCGCCGCGTCGGGCGTCGGCGTCGCGGCCGGGGTCTCGGACGTCTTCGCGCTGTCCGAGGCACCGGGGGTCGGCGTCGCGTCCTTCTTCAGGGCGCCGGTGACCGCACGCCCCTGGGTGGTGGCGCTCGCCGAGGGCGTGCTCTTCGGATCGGAGGCAGTGTCCGGGTCGCTCGCCTTCGCGCTGGGCGTGGCGCTCGCCTTGCCGGTACCGCTCGCGGAAGGGCTGGCGGACCCGGTGGGCGTCGGTTCGCCGCCGGTGACGGTGAGCACGGGCCGGAAGTAGAGCTGGGCAGTCGTGCCGACCTGCTCCTGCGCCTGCTTCGAGTTCGTCCCCTTGGGGATGTTGACGATGATGTTGCGATCGCCCTGGGTCTGAACCTCGGCCTCGGAAACACCAAGACCATTGACGCGGCGTTCGATGATGCTGACCGCCGTGGCCATGTTGGTCTTGTTGATCGCGTTCGGCTTACCGGGCTGGTTCTTGGCCTCGAGCGTGATCGAGGTGCCACCCGCCAGGTCGATACCAAGCCTGGGCGTGGTGTGACCGGACAAGAACATCCCGCCGGTGAGCGCGACCATGGCGATCAGAATGAAAGCCAGGGCACGCCCCGGCCTGCTCTGACCGCCGGCCGGCCCTCGGCCCTTCTTCGGTGCTGCCACCTTCTCGTTTCTCCCTGTCCAACCGCCCCGCGCCGGGTACGCGCCCGAGCGGCCACGAAGTGTTGTGGGGACCCGCCCCCGCAGAAGACCGCACGGTCCGGGGGACGCCGGTCACCTGTAGGTGTCCGGCGCCCCTGGATCGTGGAACTACTTCGCGTCGCCCTCGCCGTCGGCCTTGGCGTCCTTGACCTCGGAGTCCTTGGACCCGTCGGCGTCGCCCTCGGCCTTCTTGCCCAGGTCGATCTTCGCGTCGTCGGCCGCTTCCGTGTCCGCGTCGGCGGTCTCGGAGGCGGTCAGCGAGGAGGCGTCGTCGGGCACGACCGCGCCGTCGACCTTCAGGTCCTCGTCGTCACCGTGGACGATGCGGTTGTACTCCGCGTCGTCGAGGACGGCGCCGATCGAGTTCTTGGCGTAGATGGCGTGGACGCCGGGAGCGACCTCGAGGAGAACCGTGTCGTCCTGGATCTCCTTGACGGTGGCGTACATGCCCCCGATCGTCCGGACGCCCGTGCCGGGCTGCATGTCGTTGCGCATCTGCGCAGCCGCCTGCTGCTTCTTCTTGGCGGACCGGGTCATCAGGAACATGGCCCCGATGAGCACGATGAAGGGGAGGAGGGTCACGAGACTCACGGGACGGAACTTCCTTCGCACGACCGCGCTGAAATGCGGCCTGATCTACGGGGGTGGGTACACCGACCTGTACGGGCGGCATCGGCGGAGTCTAAGCGAGTCCGCATCATTGGAACAACGCCCAGCATGGCACCGTGGTTCCCCTGGTGGCCAACCTGTGACGCATCACGCCCCGAACAGGCCCTGTTGTCCCTTTACGCCTTGCTGCGGCGGTACGAGGCCGAGGTGCGCCCAGGCCGCGGGGGTGGCAACCCGGCCTCGCGGGGTCCTCGCGAGCAGGCCTTCCCGTACGAGGAAGGGCTCCGCGACCTCCTCGACGGTCTCACGCTCCTCCCCCACCGCCACGGCGAGGGTGGACAGGCCGACGGGGCCGCCGCCGAAGAGTTTCAGCAGGGCGCCGAGCACCGCGCGGTCCAGCCGGTCCAGGCCGCGGTCGTCGACCTCGTACACCCGCAGGGCGGCTGCGGCGATGTCCCGGTCGATCCGGCCCTCGGCCTTGACCTGCGCGTAGTCCCGGACACGGCGCAGCAGCCGGTTGGCGATACGGGGCGTGCCCCGGGAGCGTCCGGCGATCTCGGCCGCTCCCTCGGTGTCTATGGCCACGTCGAGAAGGCCCGCGGAGCGGTGGATGACCCGCTCCAGCTCCGTGGGGGCGTAGAACTCCATGTGGCCGGTGAAGCCGAAACGGTCGCGTAGCGGGGGCGGCAGCAGCCCGGCCCTGGTGGTGGCCCCGACCAGGGTGAACGGGGGAAGTTCCAGCGGGATGGCCGTGGCACCGGGGCCCTTGCCGACGATGACGTCGACGCGGAAGTCCTCCATGGCCATGTAGAGCATTTCCTCGGCGGGCCGCGACATGCGGTGGATCTCGTCGAGGAAGAGGACCTCGCCCTCCTGGAGGGAGGACAGGATCGCCGCCAGATCGCCCGCGTGCTGGATGGCGGGGCCGGAGGTGATGCGGATCGGGGCGTTCATCTCGGCGGCGATGATCAGGGAGAGAGTGGTCTTGCCGAGGCCGGGTGCGCCGGAGAGCAGGACATGGTCGGCCGTGGCACCACGGGCGCGGGCGGCCTTGAGCACCAGGTCGAGCTGTTCGCGCACCTTCTCCTGGCCGACGAACTCGTCGAGGTCCTTCGGGCGCAGTGCGGCCTCGACCGCGGTGTCCTCCCCGTCCGCTCCGGCGGCGACCAGCCGGTCGTCCAGCGGGTCGTCCAGCAGGTCGTCCGTCGCGCCGGTGTCGGCTCCGGTCTCGTCCCAGTTCATCTCGTCAGTCCCGCCTCGGGTGTTTCGGTGCCGGGCCGTGCGGTGCTCCGGCCGGCGTACGGGGCGTCGGCCCCCGGGTCAGCGTGCGCGGTTGAGTGTCTGCAGGGCCGCGCGGAGCAGCTGCGGTACGGGCGGCTGTGCGCCGCCGGCGATCGCGGCCTCGGCCTGCGGTGCCACGGCGGTCACGGCCTCGTCGGCCTCGCGCGTCGCGTAGCCGAGGCCGATCAGGGCGGCCTGCAGCTGGTCGCGCCAGGAGGAGCTGACCGCGGTGCCGATGCCCTGCTGCCCGATGTGGGCCCCGACCGGCTCGCCGAGCCGGTCCTTGAGGTCCAGGAGGAGCTTCTGGGCGCCCTTCTTGCCGATGCCGGAAACGGCGGTGAGCGCCTTCTCGTCACCCGTGGCGACGGCGATGCGCAGGGCGTCCGGGCTGTGGGTGGCGAGCATGGCCTGGGCGAGGCGCGGGCCGACGCCGTTGGCGGTCTGGAGGAGCTCGAAGACCTGCCGCTCGTCGTCGTCGGCGAAGCCGTACAGCGTGAGCGAGTCCTCCCGTACGACGAGGGAGGTGGCGAGCCTCGCCTCCTGGCCGATCCGCAGGCCCGCGAGTGTGCCGGGGGCACAGTGGACGGCCATGCCGATGCCGCCGACCTCGATCACGGCCGTGGTCGGGGCGAGGGCGGCCACCGGGCCGGAGACGAAGGCGATCATGCGGTACGGCCTTTCAGCGTGCGGTGGGCGGCGACGGCCTGTTGCAGTCGGTTCTGCGCGGGTGCGCGCCAGATGTGGCAGATGGCGAGGGCGAGGGCGTCGGCGGCGTCGGCGGGTTTGGGCGGTGCGTCCAGCCTCAGCAGCCGGGTCACCATGGCTCCGACCTGTGCCTTGTCGGCGCGGCCCGAGCCGGTGACGGCCGCCTTGACCTCGCTGGGGGTGTGCAGGGCGACCGGGATGCCCCGGCGGGAGGCGCAGAGCATGGCGACCGCGCTGGCCTGGGCGGTGCCCATCACCGTACGGACGTTGTGCTGGCTGAACACCCGCTCCACAGCGACGAATTCGGGCCGGTGCTCGTCGAGCCACTGCTCGATGCCCTGCTCGATGGCGACCAGGCGGTGTCCGAGCTCGGCATCGGCCGGGGTGCGTACGACGCCGACGCCGATCATGGTCAGCGGCCGGCCCGCCACACCCTCGACGACTCCGACACCGCACCGGGTCAGCCCCGGGTCCACGCCCAGAACACGCATGGAGCGCCCCCTCCCCTCACCGATCGGTCAACTGTTCCCGCAGGCTATCGGCTCGCACCGACAATGCGACGGGCCGACGGGGTGTGTCCCCGTCGGCCCGTCGGCTCCGCTCGTGCGGAGGGTGCCCGGATGTCAGGCGTCGACCTTCTCCATGACCTCGTCGGAGACGTCGAAGTTGGCGAAGACGTTCTGCACGTCGTCGCTGTCCTCGAGCGCGTCGATGAGCTTGAAGATCTTGCGCGCGCCCTCTTCGTCGAGGTCGACCTGCATGGTGGGCAGGAAGTTGGCCTCGGCGGAGTCGTAGTCGATGCCGGCCTCCTGGAGCGCGGTGCGGACCGCGACCATGTCGGTGGCCTCGCTGACGACCTCGAAGGTCTCACCGAGGTCGTTGACCTCCTCGGCGCCCGCGTCGAGCACGGCCCCCAGGACGTCGTCCTCGGACAGCTCGCCCTTCGGGACGATGACGACGCCCTTGCGGTTGAACAGGTACGAGACGGAACCGGGGTCGGCCATCGACCCGCCGTTGCGCGTCATCGCGACGCGTACGTCGGACGCGGCACGGTTGCGGTTGTCGGTGAGGCACTCGATGAGTACCGCGACACCGTTGGGGCCGTAGCCCTCGTACATGATCGTCTCGTAGTCGGCGCCGCCCGCTTCGAGACCGCCGCCGCGCTTGACCGCGGAGTCGATGTTCTTGTTCGGGACGGAGCTCTTCTTCGCCTTCTGGATGGCGTCGACGAGCGTCGGGTTGCCTTCGGGGTCCACGCCGCCGGAACGGGCCGCAACCTCGATGTTCTTGATCAGCTTCGCGAAGAGCTTGCCGCGCTTGGCATCAATCACGGCCTTCTTGTGCTTCGTCGTAGCCCATTTAGAGTGGCCGGACATCTGCCTTCTCCTTCGCGTCACCAAAATCTGAACGAACCCGAGAGATCCTACCGGGATCGAGTCAGCACACTGCGCGCACCATGTCGACGAAGAGTGCGTGGACCCGGTGGTCACCGGTCAGTTCGGGGTGGAATGACGTAGCCAGGGCGTTTCCCTGCCGTACGGCGACAATATGCCCGCCGTGTTCGGCGATGACTTCTGTCTCCGCCCCGACCGATTCGACCCAGGGCGCGCGGATGAATACGCCCTCGACCGGACCGCCCGCGATCCCGTCCACCTCGACGGCGGCCTCGAACGACTCGTTCTGCCGCCCGAAAGCGTTACGGCGCACGATCATGTCGATACCGCCGAGCGTCTCCTGGCCCGAGCGGGGGTCCAGGATCTTGTCGGCGAGCAGGATCATCCCGGCGCAGGTGCCGTAGACCGGCATACCGGCGGCGACCCGCTCGCGCAGCGGTTCCAGCATGCCGAACAGGACGGCCAGCTTGGACATCGTGGTGGACTCGCCACCGGGTATGACGAGCCCGTCGACCTCGGCGAGCTCCTCGGGACGCCTGACCGGCCTGGCCACGGCATCCGCCGAGGCCAGGGCGATCAGATGTTCCCGCACGTCGCCCTGGAGAGCCAGGACTCCGATGACAGGGTTGTCGGTCATCAGTGGGTTACCAGCCGCGGTTGGCGTAGCGCTCGGCCTCGGGCAGCGTGTCGCAGTTGATGCCGACCATGGCCTCGCCCAGGTTGCGGGAGGCGTCCGCGATGATCTTCGGGTCGTCGTAGAAGGTGGTGGCCTTCACGATGGCGGCGGCGCGCTTGGCGGGGTCGCCGGACTTGAAGATGCCGGAGCCGACGAAGACGCCCTCGGCACCGAGCTGACGCATCAGGGCCGCGTCCGCGGGGGTGGCGACACCACCGGCGGAGAACAGGACGACGGGCAGCTTGCCGAGCTCGGCGACCTCCTTGACCAGCTCGTACGGGGCACGGAGGTCCTTGGCGGCGGCGTACAGCTCGTTGTTGTCGAAGCCGCGCAGGCGGGCGATCTCGTTCTTGATCTGGCGCAGGTGCCGGACAGCCTCGACGACGTTGCCGGTGCCGGCCTCGCCCTTCGAGCGGATCATCGCGGCACCCTCGGCGATGCGGCGCAGCGCCTCGCCCAGGTTGGTGGCACCGCAGACGAAGGGGGTGGTGAAGGCGAACTTGTCGCTGTGGTTGACCTCGTCGGCCGGGGTGAGGACCTCGGACTCGTCGATGTAGTCGACGCCGAGGGACTGCAGGACCTGGGCCTCGACGAAGTGGCCGATGCGGGACTTGGCCATGACGGGGATGGAGACGGCCTCGATGATCTCTTCGATCATGTTGGGGTCGGACATCCGGGCCACGCCGCCGTCCTTGCGGATGTCGGCCGGAACCCGCTCCAGGGCCATGACGGCCACGGCGCCCGCGTCCTCGGCGATCTTCGCCTGCTCGGCGTTCACGACGTCCATGATCACACCGCCCTTGAGCTGCTCGGCCATGCCGCGCTTGACGCGGGCGGTGCCGGTGGCCGGGGACTCGGTGGACTGCGGGGTGCTGGGAAGCGTGGACACGGATCGACCTCACTGGGGGTGAAAAAGAAACGGGAGACTGCAGGCACGAGCAAACGCTCCGGGACCAGTCCACAGCAAGGGCCAATGGACACCCCGTGGATCGTTTTGCGTGCCGGCTCAGCTGCCGGGCCGGTCCGCCAGCGCGACCGGTGGCTCGTCGTCCATCTCGAACGCGAGCGGGAACGGGGCATGTCCGGCGAGCCGGAACAGCCGTACGGTCCGGTGCCTGCGCAGCGCGCGGGCTGCGCGCACCGAGTCGTTGTGGAAGCGCCGGGCCATCGGGACCCGGCGCACGGCGGCAGCCAGTTCCTTCGCCGCGTCCTGTCCGCCGGGGAACTCCTTGAGCGCCTCGACCTGCGCCGTCTCGCCGAACACGGCCCGCAGCGCGGTGCTCAGCTCGCTCTCGGAGACCTCGCGCTGCTCCTCCGCGGCCTGCCGTGCGGCGTGCGCCGCCTCGTACAGCACGATCGACGCCGCGGGATCCAGCACCCCGGCGGTGGCCAGTTCCTGGGTGACCGAGGCACGGCGCAGCAGCTGGGCGTCCAGGGCCGCCCGGGACGCGTCGATACGGGCGTGGAGCCGGTCGAGCCGGCCGGCGGTCCAGCTGAGGTACAGGCCGATCGCGAGGAGCGCGACGGCAATCCAGATGAAGGTTTCGATCACGGGCGGCAAGGCTACCGTCGCCGGGTGCGCCCCCGGGCCGCCGGTGCGCCGTAGCGGCCCGCGAGCCCCGGGCTCAGTCCCTGGCCAGCCCGAACCGTGCGCGCAGGCCTGTGCGTTCGTCGGTGTCCACCGATGCGGCCCCGTCCGTGACCGTCTCGTACACCGCGAGGATGTCCGCGCCGACCGTCTCCCAGTCGAAGCGGCGCACATGGGCGCTGCCCCGCTCCCGCAGACCGGCCCGTCGCTCCGGGTCGCCCAGCAGGCGGATCGCGGCCGCGGCGAGCGCGTCGGCGTCCTCGTTGGCGAAGAGGTCGCCCGCGGAGCCCTGGTCCAGCACCTGGGCGAACGCGTCCAGGTCGCTGGCGAGCACGGGCGCTCCCGCCGACAGGGCCTCGACCAGGATGATGCCGAAGCTCTCGCCGCCGGTGTTCGGCGCCACGTACACATCGACGCTGCACAGCAGCCGCGCCTTGTCCTCGTCGCTCACCATGCCGAGGAATTCGACGCGCTCGCGCATCTCCTTCGGCAGTGAGGCGACCGCTTCCTCCTCGTCACCGCGGCCCGCGACCAGCAGGCGGGTCTCCGGGCGGGCGGCGAGGATCGCGGGGAGCGCCTTCATCAGGACGGGCAGGCCCTTGCGCGGTTCGTCGATGCGCCCTATGAAGCCGAGCGTGCCGCCCTGCCACTCGGCCTTGGGCTCGGCCCCGGCGAAGAAGCCGACGTCCACGCCGTTGGGGATGACCACCGCGTCCCCGCCGAGGTGCTCGACCAGGGTGCGTCGCGCGTACTCGCTCACCGCGATCCGCGCGCTGATCTTCTCCAGTGCCGGCTGGAGGATCGGGTACGCGGCGATCATGGCCCGGGAGCGGGGATTGGACGTGTGGAACGTGGCGACGATCGGACCCTGTGCCGCCCAGCAGGCGAGCAGCCCGAGCGAGGGCGAGGTGGGCTCGTGGATGTGGATGACGTCGAACGTGCCGTCGTGCAGCCAGCGGCGCACCCGCGCGGCGGACAGGAACCCGAAGTTCAGCCGGGCCACCGAGCCGTTGTACGGGACGGGCACGGCACGGCCCGCGGACACCACGTACGGCGGCAGCGGCGTGTCGTCGTCGGCGGGCGCCAGCACCGAGACGTGGTGACCGAGGCGGATCAGGTGCTCGGCCAGGTCCCGGATGTGGAACTGCACCCCGCCGGGAACGTCCCAGGAGTACGGGCAGACGATGCCGATCTTCACGGAGCTTCCCCCTGGGGGTCCAGATCGGAGATCCAGAGCCGCTGCAGCATGTGCCAGTCCTCCGGATGCTCGGCGATCCCGGTGGCGAAGGCATCGGCCAGCGCCTGTGTCATGGAGGACGTGTTCTCGGCGCGGGTACCTGTCCCGGGTACGCCGACGGGCGGATGGATCTGCGCCTGCATGACGGGCGTGCCGTCGTACCAGAGCGTGACGGGCAGCAGCAGCGCGCCGGTCTGCTGGGCGAGCAGCGCGGGGCCCGCGGGCATCCGCGCGGTGTCGCCGAAGAAGTTCACCTCGACGCCGGACGCCGACAGGTCGCGGTCTGCGACCAGGCAGATCAGGCCGCCGGACCGCAGCCGCCTGGCCAGGGTCCCGAAGGCCGCGCCCCCGTTGTGCGGCAGGACCTCCATGCCCAGGCCCTGGCGGTAGGCCACGAACCGGTCGTACAGGGTCTCCGGCTTCAGCCGTTCGGCGACCGTCGTGAACGGCACCTTCAGGTCGGTGGTGACCCAGGCGCCCGCCAGGTCCCAGTTCCCCAGGTGCGGCAGCGCGAGGATGACCCCGTTCCCGGCGTCCATGCCCTCGGTGAGCCGGTGGACGTCCCGGACGTTGATGCTGTTCCTGATCCGCTGCGGACTCCAGGTCGGCAGCCGGAAGGACTCCATCCAGTAGCGCATGTAGGAGCGCATGCCGGCCTTCGACAGCTCGGCGAGGCGGGCGGGGCCCGCGTCGGGCACCACCCTGGCCAGGTTCGACTCCAGCCGCAGCACCGACTTGCCCCGCCGCTTCCAGGCCTGGTCGGCGATGGTACGGAAGAGCGCGCGGGCCGCCGGCTCGGGCAGCTTCTTGACCGCGCCCCAGCCGAGCCCGTAGAGCCCGTCGGTGAGCCGCCCCCTGAGATCGGATCCGGTGCCGCTCACTGCGCGGCCTCGCTCCCCTGTTCCGCGGTCCCGCCCGCGACGGCGGCCGCCGCGTCGGCCTCGGCCGACTCCCGGCGCACGGTCACCACCCGCTGGACCAGGGTCACCAGGCTGCCCGCGGCGACGATCCACAGTGCGATCGGCAGCAGGACCTGGATCCCGGGTACGCCGAACCCGTGCAGACCGGCCAGACCTGCGGCGACCAGCGAGATCACCAGCCGCTCGGCACGCTCCACCAGCCCGTTGACCGCGACCGGCAGGCCGATCGACTCACCGCGGGCCTTGGTGTACGAGACCACCTGGCCACTGGCCAGGCAGAAGATCGCGACCGCGCACAGCACGTTGTCGTCGCCGCTGCCCGCGTACCAGAGGGCGAACCCGGCGAAGATCGCCCCGTCGGCGACCCGGTCGAGCGTCGAGTCCAGGAACGCGCCCCACCGGCTGGAGATCCCGGCCTGCCGCGCCATGTTGCCGTCGACGAGGTCGGAGAAGACGAAGACCGTGATCACGATCGTGCCCCAGAAGAACTCCCCCATCGGGAAGAAGACCAGCGCACCTGCCATCACTCCGGCCGTACCGACAAGAGTGACCGCGTCGGGGCTGACCCCGAGGCGGAGCAGCAGAGCGGCGAACGGTGTGAGGACACGCGTAAAAAATGCACGCGCGTACTTGTTCAGCATGGCCTTCCCGAGGTTCGGTGGGCCGCGCGGCCACTTCGGCCACCGGCTGGCCCATCGTAGTCACGAGCCGTGCCGTCCCACGGCGGGGCACCCCGTCCCGGTGGGTCACCCGGATGTCACCGGCGTCGGGGTGCGACGTATGGACGCGGCCCGGCCCGAGTGGAAAGCTCGAATGACGCGGGCGCCGCCGGAGCCGCGCTCGGCTCCTCCTGCCCGTGACCCCTACTCCCCAGGGCTTCGACAGCCCCACCGATCGGGAGGAACGCATCATGGGCGACAGGACGCATACGCACACCGGGGCCGCCGGCAGAGCAGCGACGGCCGACCGGCCCGCTTCCGTACGGAACGTGGTGCTGGTCGGCCACAGCGGCTCGGGCAAGACCACTCTGGTCGAGGCTCTCGCGCTCACGGCGGGCGCGGTCAACCGGGCCGGCCGGGTCGAGGACGGTGGCACCGTCTCCGACTACGACGAGATCGAACAACGCCGGCATCGTTCCGTACAGCTCTCGCTGGTCCCCGTCGAATGGGGCGGCTACAAGATCAATCTGCTGGACACCCCCGGCTACGCGGATTTCGTCGGGGAACTCAGGGCCGGTCTGCGCGCGGCGGACGCGGCCCTCTTCGTTGTCTCGGCGGCGCAGGAGGCCGACGCGGTCGCGGGCACCACCCGCGCGGTCTGGGAGGAGTGCGCCGCCGTCGGGATGCCGCGGGCGATCGTCGTCACGCACCTGGACACCGCCCGCACCCCCTTCGACGAGATGACCCGGGTCTGCGGCCGGCTCTTCGGCGGCGACGACCCCGACGCCGTGCTCCCCCTCTATCTGCCGGTGCAGGGCCCCGAGGCCCCTGACGGTCATGCGCCGCTGACCGGCCTCACCGGACTGCTCACGCAGCGGATCTTCGACTACTCCTCCGGGGAGCGGAAGGAGAACCCTCCCGCCGGCGACGAGCGTGCGCCGCTCCTGGCGGCTCGCAACCGGCTCATCGAAGGGATCATCGCCGAGAGCGAGGACGAGTCCTTGATGGACCACTACCTCGGCGGTGGCGACATCGACACCGAGACGCTCGTCGACGACCTGGAACGCGCCGTCGCGCGCGGTGCCTTCCACCCCGTCCTCACCGCGGCCCCGGCCGTCGACGGCGCGCGTCAGGGGATCGGCACGGTCGAGCTCCTGGACCTGATCACCGGCGGCTTCCCCTCCCCGCTCGAGCGGACCCTCCCCGCGGTCACCACCCCCGAGGGCGCCCCGCGCCCCGCACCGGTCTGCGACCCGCAGGGGCCCCTGGTCGCCGAGGTGGTGAAGACGGCGTCCGACCCCTATGTGGGACGTGTCTCCCTCGTACGCGTCTTCTCCGGCACCCTGCGCCCCGACGACACGGTGCACGTGTGCGGCCACGGCCTCACCGACCCGGGGCACGAGGCGCGCCCCTGCCACGACGCGGACGTACGGGTCGGCGCGCTCTCCTCCCCCTTCGGGAAGCAGCAGCGACCCCTGGACCACTGCATCGCCGGAGACCTCGCGTCCGTCTCCAAGCTGGGCGGGGCCGAGACCGGGGACACGCTCTCCGGCACCGGGGACCCGCTGCTGATGGAGCCGTGGACCATGCCGGACCCGCTGCTGCCCCTGGCGGTGCGCGCGCACAGCAAGGCCGACGAGGACAAGCTCTCCCAGGGCCTGGCCCGGCTCGTCGCCGAGGACCCGACCATGCGCCTGGAGCAGAACAAGGACACCCATCAGGTCGTCCTGTGGTGCATGGGAGAGGCCCAGGCGGACGTCGCCCTGGAAAGGTTGCGCAGCAGGTACGGCGTGCAGGTCGACGCCGTGCCCCACCGGGTGCCCCTGCGGGAGACGTTCGCGTCACGGACCGTCGGGCGGGGCCGCCACGTCAAGCAGTCCGGCGGCCACGGCCAGTACGCGATCTGCGAGATCGAGGTGGAGCCGCTGCCTCCCGGTTCGGGCATCGAGTTCGTCGACAAGGTGGTGGGCGGCGCGGTGCCGCGCCAGTTCATCCCGTCCGTCGAGAAGGGGGTGCGCGCCCAGGCGGCCCGCGGCGTCGCGGCGGGGCACCCGCTCGTCGACGTCCGCGTCACCCTGCTCGACGGGAAGTCGCACTCGGTCGACTCGTCCGACGCCGCTTTCCAGACCGCCGGCGCCCTGGCTCTGCGCGAGGCCGCCGCCGACACCCGTATCCAGCTCCTCGAACCGGTCGCCGAGGTCCGGGTGCTGGTCCCCGACGACTACGTGGGGGCCGTGATGAGCGATCTCGCCGGCCGGCGCGGCAGGGTGGTGGGCACCGAGCAGGCAGCCGGGGAGCAGACGCTCGTGCGCGCCGAAGTGCCCGAGATCGAGATCGGCAGGTACGCGGTCGATCTACGCTCCCTGTCGCACGGCACCGGACGGTTCGACCGGGCGTACGCCCGGCACGAGCCGATGCCTCCCCAACTCGCCGACCGCATCCGCGAAGAGCAGGAAATCGGCACAAACGGAACGTAGCTGACCGGAATTGACACCTGCCACCCCGTCCCGGCCCTCACAGCCGGGCGGCGTCGCGATCCGGACGATACGCTGTGGTCCCAGCTCAGAAGGTGTGCGACGTACGGTAGTTGGGAACAGCCGCAGGAGCAGACCAGGCGTCAAGTGGGGGCGGCAGAGTGGCCAACGACGGATTCGATTTCTCTCCCGGAGCGCAGATCCCTCTCCAGGGTTCGGCCGGACAGGCGGTGGCGACCAACGCCCTCGCCTCCGCCGCATACCGCGACAGCGATGTGTCGGAGATCCTCAAGGCCAACAGCGAGTGGCACAAGTCCGAGGTGAAGCCGGGCGACTCCAAGCTCTTCAAGTCCGACTACTTCAAGCCGAATCTCGGTGAGGCGTTCTCCCGCGCCGTCCAGGAACGCACGCTCGGCGGCGACCGCAAGGCACTCATCCAGTCCTTCGGCACCGACCCGCAGACCGTCGTCGAGCACTGCCTGTCCGCCACCCGGCTGCGCAAGGCGCGCGACACCCGGCTGACCCTGGTGACCGCTCTCTTCGGCTTCGCGTTCCTGCCCGGACTGGTCCTGTGGGTCCTGGCCTTCCGGCTTCGCGACTCCCTCAACAACTCCAAGGACAAGGTCTTCCAGTCGCTGGGCGGCGTCCTGCTCGTCGCCGTCGGCGTCGTCGCCACCATCTTCCTGGTCGCCATGCCGGTCACCGGACTCCTGGCCCTCTACCTCCGCGCCATGGTCGTCGCCCCGGTCATCGGCTGGCTGCTCGCCAAACGGATCGCCGAGACGTCCGCCAAGGACATGCGCGACCGCTGGGAGGGGCTCCTCTCCGGCACCGGCGTCAGGGCCAAGATCCCCGAGGCCGTACCGAAGAACCCCAACGAGACGGCCCGCGAGGCCCTGCGCCAGGGCCTGGAGAAGCTCTCAGCCGAGCAGCAGTCCAACGCGGTCTTCTACGCCGGCCCCAAGGGCATCCTCGGCATGGGCACCCGCTGGGGCAGCTGGCAGCTCGCCGAGGAGCTCGTACCCAAGGACCCCACCAAGGAGATCCACCAGTTCCGCAGCTGGGACCTGATACGGGTCATCCACGACCAGCTCAAGATGCTGGAGCGCGGCCCGCTGAACACCGGAGGCTTCCCCACTCCCTCCGTCAAGCACTGGATCGTGTCGCCGGTCGGTGAGAACGCCGACTCCGTCTCGCGCCCCGCGGGCGAGGACGTCGCCACCTTCCAGGTCAAGCCCCACGAGATACAGCGGATCTGCAACCACCAGCAGTTCGGCAGCGGCGACCGGCACTACCTGGGCGTCCAGTTCACCCTCTGGGACGGCCAGTTGGTGATCACGATGCTGATCACCGTCACCGTGCTCCACGAGACCCTGCGGATCGAGGTCACCGGACACGCACTGGGGCCGGTCCACTCGCTCTTCCTCTCCAAGCCCGAAGCCGAGACGAAGACGGTGAAGAAGGCCGTCAAGTTCTGGGAGACCCGCAAGGTCACGCTCCCCCTCGTCAAGGCGAAGGAAGTCGTCAGGCTCGCGCTGCGTGCCCCGTTCACCTGGTACCCGCCGCTGCTCGACTACCTCGGGGGCAAGATCGTCCTCCCCGAGCCCTTCGGCCTGCGCCACGCCTGGGCCGCCAAGCCGTGGGGCCACCGCTTCATGGCCGACGACGCCATGCGGGCGGCCACCCCGGTCCTGCGGTCCGTGCACTCCGCGGCCATGCGGGTCCTGAAGGAGAACGGCGTCGACACCGAGCGCTTCGACAACCGCTCCATGATCCTCAGCGGTCTCGTCCAGGACCCGGCACCGCGGAAGGCCGACGTCTACGACGCATGACAACGCAGTGGTGGGCGCCCCGGCCACC